>SLDG01000055.1 GCA_007125355.1 Balneolales bacterium
ATATTTTCGTTAGTAATCTCAATACCAGTCCAGAATGGAGTATATCCCACGAAAGAAGCAGTTAGCAGATAAGAACCGGGTATCACTCTTGGGATTACGAAATTGCCATCTATACCACTGGTGGTTCCCCGCACAAAACTGCTGTCAGCCGGAGATAACAAAACGATATTGGCACCGGTAAGAGGTTCGTTGTTCGTAAGATCATTTACAACGCCTTCGATAGAAAAACGAGGTGATTGTGTCTGTGCAACAGCCTGAGACAAGCAATTAAACGTAAGAAAAGCCAGAAGCAGAATCGATGCTAAGTTTTTGGCCGATATTTCCATAGGGTATAATATGAGTGATTTGATATTTCTGCATTACACCCCTTTGACGCAAAACGTTTCTTTTCGATCTCAAAGATATTTTTTTTATCAATTGTAAAAGGTATCTCTAAGGAAATTACACTTTATATGGTAATGAGGATTAATCCAGCACAACCAACGGCCTTATGGTCTGTACTGTTCGAGGCCCAATCCCTCTAATATTCTGCAAGTCTGCAACATCTCTTATAGGACCGTGCTCATTTCTGTATTCTATTATAGCTTCTGCCCTGGCCGGACCAATATTTGGAAGTGCCGTTAATTCCTCGGCAGAAGCAAGATTTAAGTTTATGGGGAATTCTGGCTCATCGGGCTTATCCTTTTCCTGTGACCTTGGCACCCGAACACCCACCATATCCGGATTTTCCCATAGATTCTGACCTCTTTCCATGGCTTTGGCTACAAGTTCCTGATAAGCAGAAACAGAATCCGGGTGTTGTCTGTAGAATCTTGAATATTCAGCAAAACCATGTTCAAGCATAGCTCTGTTTAGCGAAATGGTACTGCCATCGGCTTTCTTTGCTGTAACATAAGCGTGATACCTGCCATAACGGCCTACAGGCACATCACCATCCGGGCCCTGCACACGAACTGCTTTAGTATCTTTCAATAGTTCTTCTAAAAATGCTTTAGCTGCACCTGCAAAGTAATGGGAGCTGTCGCGGCCGGCGAACATACGTGGCGCGTTTACACCAATCAGGCTTATGGGATATCTGACTCCCGGGCTTATTTCGGCTTCGATAACCTGGCCGTCACGAACTCCCCTTAGCATCAACCATTCATCGGGGTCAACAGGTGGCACCGGCGGTTCCAAATCACCTCTTGCCCGGCCTTTTATTCCCTTAAAATCCTGGATAAACATATTTGCTATATCATTACAATAAATTACCAGGATATTTTCGTCGTTCACATTTTCGGCAGCCATCGAAAAGTTATAGGAGCCTGTAATCGTTATAGAAACATTATCAGGGTCGGGATTGAGCGCGTCAATTAGAATTGTTTTATGATGCAGTTTTCTCAGTTCACGTGCCGGCATAATGCTTCTGCCAAGGATTGAAGCTTCAGGACTGGCCCAAATTTCTCCCTGATTTCTGTACCGGACAAAAAAAGCAGGGTCTATTACGCCCTGTAACCTAATATCGGGATCAGCCGACACTTCCCATAATGCTCTGCTAATTGGTATGGTCGGGGTAATTGCGAAAGCTATAAAAGCAAGATCGTGATTTGTTTCCGTCCTGATTAATTCAGAAACCCTCGCGCTTACACTCGGCTTTGTTTCGTTTCTGTCCATTGGAGAGAAATACAGTTCTACAAAAGTATCCCCCACCCAAAACTCGTTTTGCGACACGTTTGGTTTGTCACGGTGAAATCTTGCCCTCTTTGGAGCAGGCTTAGGCCCGCTGCTTCCCCACATAAATTCGAATTCCTCTTCGTACACTCTGGCAATTTCGTTGTCTTTAATCACAATCGTTAAATTGGTATTAAAGGGGCCGGTGTAAGTAAGGTTCATCGAGCCTGTCCACACATAATGATCGTCGGGATCGGCGCTGAGGCGGTCAATTACAGCAAATTTATGATGCATGTGAGCTCCGGCATTCGGCAGCCGATGCTCTTCAATACGCCCATCAGGCCAGAAAACAGTACCGCTGTCATCAATGGAGACAATACCGCCATCACGGAGCATTTCCCACATGGGTTCATCGAATCTTCGGTTATCAAAACGGTTGTATAAATCCGTAACAACTCGTACGCGTACTCCGCGTTCCGCTGCACGAACAAGGGCTTCGCCGACCAAATGGTTTTCCAAATCATAAATTGCAAGGTCAACACTGTATTTCGCTGAATCTATAAGGTCTGTTAGTGTTGAAACCAAATCCCATGAATGGTTTGGGATAATTCCATTTCTGGAATATGTGGTATCTGCAGGCATATTAAAATAGACTTCAATCCACTCTACCGTTGAGCTGTCGGGCTTTGCATCTGTAGCATAAATTGATGCCGGTGTTATCAGTAAAAAAACCAAAAACAGATAAGCTGCATAATAAGTTACTCTCGTACACATACACTTGTAATTTATATGATTTATCATCCCAATAAACTTTATAGATACTTCAAACAAAAATATATAACGTGAAATGAAATTACAAAAAGATGACTGAGTTAACAGAAATTCAACTACTCTTGAGTTAGTAATGCTAAAATGCCTATATTTCACTTATGATTAAAGCCGAAATGCTAAATCCCCTGCGATGGAACCGAAAATTCCTTTTTGGAGTGCTGTTTGCATTTCTATTAATTTGGATTGTTTTTTTAGATAATTACAGCCTCTACACCCGCTATCAGCTCAATAAAGAAAAATCTGAGCTGGAGAACAAAATCGAACAACTGAGAGTTGAAACACAGGAACTCGAATCCGTAATTGAAGCACTGCAGTCAGATCCTGCTTATCTTGAAAAAGTTGCACGGGAAGAATATGGCATGCGTCGCCCCGGTGAAACCGTCTATCAAATCAGGGAAAAATAATCACCTGTTTTTTTCCTCTTTCCCTTATATTTTGTAATCGACAGGCTTCATGTTCTCATCACAAACACAGCCTGATATGTGTCATTTAAAATATTATTTTTAACGTTTATGTATGCTTTAGGAATTGACCTTGGCGGCACAAATATTAAAGCTGCTTTAGTTCACCAACGCGATGGAATTTCGGAACTCAAATCTATACCAACACAAGCTAAAGATGGATTAGAACCAACCCTGGAACGCATCGCTGAACTGATAAACAGTTTTAATTTAAGAGACAGAGAAACACTGGCAGGTGTTGGTATTGGCGCTCCGGGAATGATCAGCCTTGACCGCAAATCTGTTAGGAATCCCCCTAACCTGCCGGGATGGACCGAAGTACATTTAGCCGCAGAAATTCAATCAAGAATAGGTTTACCCGCTATTTTAGAGAATGATGCCAATCTTATGGCGCTGGGATCAGCTCGTTTTGGTGCCGGTTTTGGCCAGGAACATTTTATTATGATTACCCTTGGCACCGGTGTTGGCGGCGGCATTATTTATAACAATCGCATTTTCAGAGGAGCCAGCGGTGCAGCCGGAGAACTCGGACACATTACTATTGATTATGCCGGAGCTACCTGTAACAGTACCGTTACGGGTGCCATAGAAGGTTACCTTGGCCAACGATTTTTGAGCCAAAGAGCAGCGGAGGTCATACGAAAACATCCCGAAAATGCTTTGTTTGAGACATTCAGTAAAGATTGGCCAAAACTTGAACCTATGCACCTTACAGAGGCTGCAGAAATCGGTAATGAACTTGCAATTGAAATCCTTAAAGATGCCGGCGAAAAGCTTGGGTACGCTTTGGTTAACTACATACACACCCTCGATATTACCACAATTATTGTGAGCGGCGGAGTTTCTAAAGCAGGGAAGTGGATATTAAAACCCGCTGAAAAAGTTGCACTTGAGCAGCTTATGCCTCCATTCAGGCCTCGTTTTAACATTATCACCGAACAGCTGGGCAATGAAGCCGCTCTGCTCGGGGCAGCTGCCTTAGCTTTCGAAAACCTGTGAATCGGATCTAATTTTATCCTATGCCGGAAAAAAAAGGCCACATACGTGTTAAAAGCCTCCAAGCCGGCAGATATCTTCTACTGTCAATAATTGGCCTGTTTTTACTAAGTGATGTTTTTGCACAGCAGGATTCATCAACGGATAAAATTACTGATATAATTACATTTACAGCCAGAGATTCATTACTTATTAATATGAGTGATGAAAATGTAGCACGGCTGTTCGGTAATGCCAATGTAGAACACCCATCCGGAAGCCTCTCTGCGGGCTCAATTACTTTAAATTTAGATACCAATATTGCATCAGCAGAAGCACGTCGCCTCCCCATTGATCCTGAGCAACACTCCGAATTATTTATGAG
>SLDG01000221.1 GCA_007125355.1 Balneolales bacterium
TGGGTGATTCCCACATGGGCTTGCAGGCAAGATTGATGTCGCAGGCACTCAGAAAACTCACCGGTATTGTGAATAAAACACATACTTCGGTTATTTTCATCAACCAAATCCGTGAGAAAATTGGTGTAATGTTCGGAAATCCTGAAACAACGACCGGTGGACGCGCGCTAAAATTCTACTCATCTGTCCGTATCGACATCCGCAGAATTGGAGCGATTAAGAAAGGTGATCAGGTTGTTGGTAACCGTACCAAAGTGAAAATCGTGAAAAACAAAGTTGCGCCACCATTCAAAGAAGTAGAATTCAATATAGAATACGGCCTCGGTATCTCAAGGCTTGGTGAGCTGCTTGACCTCGCGGTTGAGTACGATATCATTCAAAAGCGCGGAAGCTGGTACAGATACGATGGTGAACCTATTGGTCAGGGTGCCGATTCTGCATTGCAATTCCTTGCAGAAGATCCTGAATTGAGTTCTAAAATCGAGCAAATTGTCAGAGCCAAGCTCATGCCCGATATGGAACCCCAACAAAACGGGCAGGAAAAGCCGAAAGCAAAGGAGAAAGTATCAGAATAAGCTGATATGAGTATCAATCAGAAAATAAAGAAACAGCCGGAATACGATATCACAAAACTTCCGGCTGATATCTCTGCCATTCAGACACAGGCCCGCAATACTTCGCGGGCTTCTGTATTTATAGACGATGAGTTTTTTGGAGGCTTCAGGGCTGCGAGTTTGCGCAAACTTAATATTAGCAAAGGTGATGAACTGACGGAGGACATCCTTTTCAAACTTGTGGAGTATGATGGGTATCTGAATCTGAAAGATTTTGTGCTCAGAATATTATCCAATCGCGAGCATGCCGTTCATGAAATCCGGACGAAAGCACAAAAGAAAGGTTTTTCACAAAGTCTGATATCCAAAGTAATAGATGAATTCAGGGAATCTGATTATATCAACGAAAGCCGGTATGTGCAGCAATTCGTAAAATCTAAACAAAATAACGGCAAGTGGGGCGTTCTGAAAATCAGAGCGGCGTTATTAAAGAAAAGAATCTCACCCAGTATAATTGATGAGTATCTTGATACGTCAGATGATGCTGCCATCGTTGCAAAAATAAAAGAATACGTTTCAAAAAACAGAAAGAGATTCAGCAGAGAGAGTGATATATTAAAGCGGAAGAAAAAGATGTACAGTCATCTAACGGGAAAAGGCCATCCAACTTCGCTGATATTATCCTGTTTAGATGAATTAGCTGATATAACCAATACATGAAAAACCTTAGCATAGAAAAAGTATTACGATTTCTGATACTCACTGCTGTTTTTATAGCTTTAGGAATGGTACTGTACCGTTTTTCGCTCTTGTTGGTTTATTTACTTATCGCGCTGATTATCAGTTATATGCTCGACCCTGTTGTCAGCAGAATGCAAGCTAATGGTATGAACAGGACCCTCGCTATTACGCTTGTCATCATTGCACTCATTTTGGTCATAATTTGGGTTTCTACCACAATATTGCCAAACATAGGGAATCAACTTGCGCGTCTTGCCCAGCAGTTTAATATCGAGACAATAAATTATATAGCACTTACAGTAGAGGAATATACCATTCAGCTTATTCCATATTTACCCGCCGGTTTTCTGGTGGATAATATCTCAGTTTTATACGACCAATTTCTGAACTTCGATGACGTTCAAAAACTTATGGGTTCGGTTGTTGGGGTATTTACGAATTTGGCCGCGGCTTTATTAATTATTCCATTCACCACCTTCTTTTTTCTAAAAGACGGGAGTAAACTTCGTCGCCAAATGCTTCAAACCGTCCCCAATAAGTATTTTGAGACCACACTTACTATCATTAGTAAAATAGAACAGAGGCTTGGCGCTCATTTCAGGGGGGTGGCATTACAAAGTTCGCTTGTAGCTTTTTTCTCATGGATGTTCCTCAGTATTGCCGGATTGAATAACTCCTTATCGGTTGGTATCGCCATTGGTGTGGCCAATACCATTCCTTATTTCGGTCCTGTTTTGGGATATCTTTTATCTATAGTGATTGCCATAGTAGAAACCGGGGATTTTTCTCTGGTCATCAACTGTATTATTGCCGTGGGTATTGTTCAGGTTATGGATAATGTGATTTTCTATCCGGCCATTTTTTCAAGAACTGCCGACATCCACCCACTTTTTGTGCTTATTATAATTATAATTGGCGCGGAATTAGCGGGGTTGGTCGGCATGCTTATAGCAATACCACTGGCAACCATCATTCGTGTCATTTACACGCAAATCAGCTGGAGCCTCAATAATTACCATGTTTTTAAACCAGAAACCTGACTTTTACCAACTAAATCCACTTCCCCTTAAAGGAACTATAGGAATTTTTTCTCCATCTACACCGGTCGCTGAAGAAAAATTAAATAATGGCATAAAATATCTGGAATCTCTGGGATACCGGATTAAAACAACGCCAAGCTGTTTTATTGAGAATGATTATCTCGCCGGCAGCGGAAAAGAAAGAGCTGCTGATTTGATGTCTTTAATTGGGGATGATTCCATTGATGCCATATTCTGTACTCGTGGCGGATTCGGAAGCATTTTCATGCTCGAACATTTGGATTATGAGGCCATAAAGAAATCCCGAAAAATTATAGCAGGATTCAGTGATGTAACGGCTTTGCAGTGGGCAATGTGGGAAAAAGCCCAAATTGTATCGGTCTCAGCCGGAATGGTTGGAACAGATATGTCTGACATCCCCATAAATGAACATTTTGAATATCATTTTTGGGAATTGATTAATAACGGCCAACTCAATATTAAACTGGATTATAGCAGAGATGAAAAAAAAGTAATTTCAGGATTCGGGCTGCCGGGCACAATGTCGGTTGGCGCTATGCTTGCCGGAACGCCATATTTTCCTGATACAACAAATGCCATTATTATTTTGGAGGATGTAGACGAGCCAAGGCACAAAGTTGAGGCTTATTTACAGCAATACCGGCTTGGCGGGCATTTTGACAGAGCTTCAGCTGTGATTTTGGGAAAATTCTCGCCCGCAGAAAAAGAACAATACGCAAAAGTGCCCGATTTAGATACTGTATTTAACCGCGCTTTTTCTGATGCAAATCCCACTGTAATCCGGAATTTCCATTATGGACACGTTCCGGGTAAAATTTCCCTGCCCGTAGGTTTACCATTATCCGTATCTTTAGGGGTTGAAAGTAAATTAGAAACCATTTATCCACTTATACTCCGTTGATGAATAAAATTGTGGTATTTGCTTCAGGCTCCGGATCAAATTTTGAAGCGATTGCAAAGGCAGCAGATACCGGCAAGATTACTATTGAAATCACGGGTCTTATCACAAACAACTCCAAAGCCGGAGCATTAGTGAGGGCAGAAGCTTATAACATACCATCATATATAATACATCCGTTTGATTTTAAAAATCAAACAGAGTATGAGGCATCCCTGTTGAAGTTGATTGATGAGCTATCTCCGGATGTCATCGCTTTAGCGGGATATCTGAGGAAAATTCCATCCGCAATAATAAAATCATACAAAAACAGGATACTGAATATACATCCGTCATTACTCCCGGCTTATGGTGGTAAAGGATTTTACGGAATGCATGTGCACGAGGCAGTACTTGAAAATGGTGAGTCTGAATCGGGCTGCTCGGTGCATATAGTTACTGAAGAGTATGACGAAGGCCCTGTTTTAGCTTTTGAAAAAGTGCCGGTTTATAAAAAGGATACACCACAATCTTTAGCAAAAAGGGTACTTGAGAAAGAACATGAGTTGTACCCAAGAATCATTCAAGAACATCTAAATAAATTATCTGAGTCGTGAATATTCAGGCAAGCATAGCATTTAATAAGAAAGAAACTCAAATAAAGAGAGCGTTGATTTCTGTTTATGATAAAACAGGACTGGCAGAACTGGCCACAGCGCTGCATAAACAAGGGGTTACAATAGTATCAACAGGGGGTAGCGCGCGATTCATCAGAGATGCGGGGATCCCTGTTGAGGAAATAGAAGACTTAACGGGTATCCCTGAAATGTTAAACGGCAGGTTGAAAAGCCTGCACCCAATAGTACATGGCGGGCTATTGGCAAGGCAGAATTATGAGAAAGACATGGATGAGCTTTCCCGCCATAATATTATGCCTTTTCAGCTACTTGTTGTTAATCTTTACCCATTTCAGGAAGTGATTCTTAAGGATATCAGCCTTGAAGACGCCATGGAAAATATAGACATTGGCGGGCCTGCAATGATTCGTTCTGCAGCGAAAAA
>SLDG01000219.1 GCA_007125355.1 Balneolales bacterium
CCCAAAGCACTTGAGTTGGTTAACGCGGCGCATCAGGCGTTCGAAAAGTGCGGGATGCCGGAGGCACTCTACTTTCTGTCGCATGTGTGTATTTATCTGGCACTTTGTCCGAAAAGCAACAGCACTTCAGCGATTTTCAACGTGATGGATAACATCAGAAAAAAAGGAGCCGGAACAGTGCCGCCTCATTTGAAAGACAAAACCGCCAACCGCCTTGAGTCTAATTACACAGGTAAAGCGAATCCATCTGACGAGTATAAATACCCCCATGAGTATCCGGGGAATTGGGTAAAACAACAGTATCTGCCTGATGAGTTTAGGAGCAACACCTGGTACAAGCCCGGCCAAAACACCGCCGAGCAACGTTTTTTGGAAGTGTTGAAAAAACGTATGGGTGGTGGTTAGTATGTTGCGATTTTTACTGAGGTTTTTAAAGAGGTGTAGCTAAAGCATCGTCACTCTGTCGCGTCCCGCATTTATCGGGACACCGCAGTACAGGTTTTAAAGTATTGGTTTAATCAACTTATAAAATAACATCTTTTTTTAGGAGTCAGGGTGAGCGGAGCAGCGGTTTGGGATGTAAACTAAGGGTTCGACACGTCCCCGCTGCGTCCCTTCGTCTATGCTACGCTTCGCTCCCCGATAATCGGGACACGGCAGGACAAGCTCGAATCCCTTTGTTTGTAATGCAACCGAATTAGCCATTTTTGCCCACAATCCCACCGTAGAGACGCAAAATTTTGCGTCTCTACCATGGCCTAAAATGGCTGAATTTATAATTATATGAATATATATTCCACATTTCGCTACTAATGACAGAGTTGTATTACCTGCCTAAACTTGCGCCAAACGGCATCCCGCAAAACTTGTCCCGATTATCGGGCCCCACACCCAAATCTCAATAATTGTGAAATTGTGAACGGATTGTGCGGGATGACATTGGAGTCACATGACTATTACACCCCTCAAAACAACCTATAGCCGCGCGTTCTTACCCAGCCTTCTATTCCGTTACTCATTTGTACATAGGCCCAGCCTGAACCGGGTGGCGAGGCTTGCACATCTTTAATAAATGTGTATCCCTCAAAAATTAAAAACGATGGATTGGTATCCATATCCGGAGTTTCATATAGTGCGTGTCCGGTTTCTACAAATGTGCCGTACTTGAACAAATCTTTTTGAGAATAAACATAGATGCCCGTAATCAGCAGAGCCGAGGCCAGGACAATCACTACGATGGAAGATGCTTTCAACAACAATCTCATTTTGGGGTAGAACCAGGCGCCCACCCAGAACAAAGCAGCAAGGTTAAACAAAATCAGGCCGATAACGATGGGTTTGATATATCCCAATTCGAAAAGCAGATAGTGTTTTAGCCGAAATGTTGCCAACTCGGGTATAATAGTGTGGCGCTGTGAGAAAACCGTTTGTACATACTCAATAGCCTCACGTGCCTGCTGCCGTGTTTGCGGGAAGTTCCCGGCTTTGTGGAAATAAAAATTTGCCAGTCCCAATGAATCGAGGTAAGCGTAGCTCATGCCCATATTGAGATAAAGCGGGCCCGAACTGAATCCCGCTTCAGAAATACGCCGGTATTCTTTTATGGCTTCGGGATATTTCTGCTGTTCGAACAAAAAATTCGCCTGATTAAACATAGATTGTGGATTCACCCCACTATCTGTATTAGCGTTTGCCGCCGGGACTATCACCAAAATCATCAAAGCGTAAAACATCAGAACAGAAAGCCTCATCATGTTAGTTTCCTGCATTTTCTGATGATTGATTCGGCTCTGAGTTTATCATCATTAAACGAGTCTTTTTCGGCATCGGGAGCGTATTGAATCGTGGAAAAACGATCCAATACTTTACGAATTTGATCTGTCAACTGGACACCAGCTCCTTTTTTCGACATTTCTTCAGCCAATTGCGCATTCGAATAGCCTATTTCAGGTAAGCCAAGTCGGTCCGCTATATATATAGCTACCGCTTTATGAAGTAATCCATACGCGTCGCGCCAGCGGGTATCGTTAATTTTCATCGCCGCCTCATTCAGGGTATTTTCAGCGCGTTTATCCGCAAGATTATAGCGTGCAAAACCGGCATCAGTTGACATGCGGTTC
Organism: Balneolales bacterium; assembly: GCA_007125355.1. Lineage (GTDB taxonomy): Bacteria > Bacteroidota > Rhodothermia > Balneolales > Cyclonatronaceae > SLDG01. The sequence goes on from SLDG01000219.1 coordinate 2,121, forward strand.
TTATACGACCAACGCGCCCATCCTAAAAAAACAATTAAAAACGGCAGGACTGCCAGCAGATAAAACCACCACGTACTGAACAGATTCAATTGGTGATGCTGCGCCCAAGTAGTAACACCAATAACCGGCCTAAGCGATAAACGGGTTTCTTCTGCCCTCGTCATCACTTGCGACATATCTCGTGTAACACGTACTTGTTGCGCCACCAATCGGGTGGTGCGGTAACGCCCGGCTCCAGGATCGAACCATGAGAATACAGATTCGGGAATTTCAAGCATTCCTGCTCGTCGTGGGATAATCACATCCCTGAACGTTTTACTTCCAGATATCACATTGCCGGATTTTTGAATATCCGTTGATTCCTGTGGATTAAACCGATCAAACTCTTCGGGTAATGCATGGTTGGGATGATTGATGAGTGCAAGATTTCCACTTCCGTTTATAGTGGTTATCATCTCCAAAGGCTCACCGATGTACACTTCCTGATCTGAAATTGTACGTTCTACTGAGAAGCGTCCTACAGCCCCGGTGAAGCCCTCAGGGAAAGGAGCCGGAAGCCGTCTTACGGGGATTTTCTTCGCTTCAGATCTAACCTCTACACTTTGCTGAGCTCTGCCAAAACCGGAGAAAAACCGTTCGCGCAAATCTTCGTGCCTGGCCGTTCTTCGCATATTTACATTTATCGTATATGAACCCAAACTCAATTCTCCTGCTCTTGTAGGGAAAAGCGCGTAACTCATAAGCGTGGCTTTGCGGTATCGCACTCCCTGAATCATAACGGTTTCAGCTCTTGGGTTGCCTCTGCCCTCACTTAGATTTTCAAGCCAAAAACCTTCTGTTCTCCACGAAGAAACAGGCTGATAAGAAAGAATGTCGATATCACTCCTGAAATATAACACCAACTCTGCCGTCAATTGCTGTCCGACGTAAGGATTGCTTGTTGTAAGTTCTAACTGAAGATAAATTTCAGGCAGTTGAGTACCCGTTTGCGGCTGCCTGCCACGTTCCACAACCTCAACATTAATTGGCTGTGTGTTGAAGGTTCTGCCCTCAATGACAAATGTAAAGGACGGAATGGTATATCTACCCGGAGTATCTGCAATCAAAAAATATCTGAACCCAAAACTGGTGCTGGCAACACCGTTAACAATGGAATAGCTCGTGTTTGTTGATGGCGTTCTTGAGATATAGCGCAACCCATCAAGCTCAGGCAGCTGAGGCCTTGAAACCGACCTGTTTCCGGGCGTTTCTACCTGTACACTTATAGAAAATTGTTCACCGGCATAAACAATAGAGTTCAGAACAGAGGCGGAAACCTCAATTCCATCAGAAGCAGTGGCCTGAACCGCAAATCCTGACAATATTGACAGGATAAAAAGCAGAGTTTTACCAGTCTTTCTCATCATTCCTAACTTCTTCTACCTGATCTTTCAAAAAATCTCTGATGAGGTCTTTTTCGCGACTCGTTATGGCATTCAAAAGCTGCTCGGCTTCTTCCTGCGTAATTTCCGAAAGGCGAAGCTCCTGTGGTTGCTGATCCTGTTCTCCGTCAGCATCCTGATCTGCAGGAGATTCCTGCTGTTGTTGCTGCTCTCGATCATCCTGATCATCACCATCCTGTTGCTGCCTTTGGTCAGACTGTCCCGAACTATCCTGATCCTGCTGTTGGTCTTGCTGTTGGTCTTGCTGTTGTTGTTGCTGCTCCTGCAATTGCCGTAATGCATACTCAAAATTGTGGATGGCATCTTCATCAGCGGGATTTTCTCTGAGGCTTCTTCTGTATTGCTCTATTGCCTGCTGCCATTCCTGTTGCTCCCCAAGGATGTTGCCGATATTGTAATCGGCCATGGCTCGCTGTTGCGGGGTTTCTGCTCTGTTTCGAAATTGAGTGTATGCCTCTACAGCTTCATCGAATTTACCCTGTCTGGCAAGCGCGTTTCCGAGATTGAAGTGAAGCCTGGCATCGTCGGGATTTTCTCTGATTGCATCTCTGAATCCCGCTTCAGCTTCGGCATAATCCCCTCGGTTATACGCTTCATTCGCCTGCCGTGCCCTTTCAGGATCGGATGCCAGTAACAGAAGAAGTATAAAAACCAGAATTCGCATAAAACTTCAATGGATTAGAATTGCAAAAATTAACCGAATTACATCGTTTCGGCAATTTTTATAACGTC
>SLDG01000199.1 GCA_007125355.1 Balneolales bacterium
GATATTATCCCGATTTTCAGGAAATTTGTCACCGAATTTGCAGCTAAATATGATTCTGTTTTTCAGGGGTTTGCCGATGAGGCACGTCAGTTGCTCATTTCATATCGCTGGCCGGGAAACATCAGGGAATTGCGTAACATTGCAGAACAGCTTGTGGTGTTGGAAAAATCACAATTCATAAAAGCGGGAACGCTTGCCAGGTATTTGAAAGGGCGACAGAAAACCGGCTCAGCAGATAATTTACCTATGCTACATTCCGGGAGCTCTTATTCGACTGATGACCATGACCCTGAAAGAGACCGCGAATTGATGTACAGAGCGCTTATTGAGTTACGCAGTGAAATCTCTGACCTGAAAAAGATGCTTGGAACATACATCTATTCTTCCATGAAGAAAGATGGAGAGACGAATCGGCCGATTGCTTTACTCGGAGCCGGAAATCGCGACGAAATTCCAATTTCTTATGGAAGTGATATCCCCCTTGGAATAAATAAAGACAAGGATTCCCCTGTTTCGCGTGAAATTGAGCACGAGGATTACTACGAAGAAGAAAATGACTTCGGATCTTTTTTTGGGGATAAAAATGAGATACCATCCATCGAGGAAGCTGAAAAATTCCTCATAAAAAAGGCTTTGGAGCGTTTTGATGGTAATCGTCGCAAAGCCGCTGACACACTTGGCATGAGCGAGCGAACTTTATATCGCAAATTAGATCAGTATAACTTAATCAGTTAACATGAAAAGTCTGCACACAATTACCGTTTTAGTTTTTTTTTCTGTGTTGGCAATCAGCGGTTGTATTCGTTACAGCCTTACCGGTGTCTCTATTCCGTCTGATGTCCGTACGATCTACATCCCCTTCTTCCCCGATAATTCTACCAGCGGACTCGCGTTTTTGTCCGATGATCTGAACGAAGCTTTGATTAACCGCTTTGTGAACCAAAGCCGGCTGCGATTGACCAGCAACTCAGATCAAGCCGATGCTTTGCTTGACGGCGTGGTTGTGAATTACCGCAATGAACCTTTTAGCGTTGCAGGAGACCAGCAAGCTACGCTCAACAGAGTTGATATCACGGTCAGGGCATCATTCAAATACAGGACGGAAGAGCGGGCAGAATGGGATAAAACCTTTAATGGAGTTGCTGAGTTTGATCCAAACGAAGACCCCATAGACGGAGAGCGAAATGCGGTACTTGAAGCCATGGGCAGAATTGCTCAGAATATGTTCAATGACGCACTGGGTAGTTGGTAATTGAAATCAAGCCTCATTTATTATCTACTGGATCATTGTTTATTCGCTTATCTGTTTATTTGTTTAGACTGCCTATTTTTTATCAAGCTCGTTTCATAAACAAATAAACGAATAAACAGATAAACCGACCTACGGAACACCAAAATTAAAAACCTGCCAACAAGAGTATATTTTTATTGAATCAAAGCTGATTTTTATTCATTTTATCATATATGAATTCACTGCCATTCAAAATACCCAAATCTCTTGAAAGCCATGTCGAGATCTTTGAAATTGACAAAGACAAGGCTATTCATAACCTTGAACGCCATCTGAGGCGTCGAGGGTTAGACGCCGTTGGACACATGTTACTCGCGTGGTTTTACCTTAATAAAGGCGACCGCCAGCATGCTCTTGAACTGGCAACAAAAGCAAAAATATTTGCTCCTGGTTCACCTTTTTTCGAAAATTTAGCATACTTCTTCCAGCATCCAAATGGGTTTTCAGCTTATCTCCCTGCAGATTTAAGGGAACCACATGCTATTATGCGTCCCAACCAAAAGAGTAACCGGTTTTTCGTAGATTTAGACACATTGATTACACGTCTCTCAGAGGTTGAATCCGGAAAGATTGAAGTAAAAGAGCATACCCCGCTTTACTCAGAAAACAGGAAAAAGAATACAACCGGCGAAATCGCCACTGAAACTTTAGCAAAAATCTATGAAGAGCAGCAACAATTTGACAAAGCAATTGAAATCTACGAAAAGTTAAAAAAACGCCAGCCTGAAAAAACTGCTCTATGTAATGAACAAATTATCAGGTTGAAAGCATTACAGGAAGCCGGTTAAGCCCGCACAAATTGGTTCGACATTTTTTCAACTCCAATCGTTGTTTCCGGGCCATGCCCTGACAGCACACGCGTGTCATCCGGCAATACATAAAGCTTTTCTCTGATAGATTTGGCAAGAGTTTCAAAATCTCCCTTATATAAATCTGTGCGGCCGATACTTCCTTGAAATAGTACATCTCCGGCTATGAGTACACCGTCGCTTTCAAAATAGAGAGACACGTGGTCTGGAGAGTGACCCGGCGTGTTCATAACAATCATAGAAAACGGCCCTACAGTAAAAACTCCCTCTCTTGCATAATCTACAGGTTCAAAGTCAAAAGGAGTAGCAGGAAAACCATACATTGTAGCTTGGGAGAAAAAGTTTTCCCAAAGATGCATATCAGCATGGCTCAAATACACAGGCACATCGAACCTGTCTTTTATTCGCTGAAGTCCTAAAATATGATCCACATGAGCGTGTGTTAGTAGAATGGCGCATAATTCAGCCTTATGTTTTTCAAGGTCATCCAAAAAAAGATTTACTTCAGAGGCGTTAAAAAAACCGGGGTCAATAAGTATTGCTTTTCCTTCTTTAAATAGTGCGTAAGTATTTTGCTGAAATGGATTTACAGTGTATGTTTGAATGTTCATGCTTCTTGATTTGTTTGTTTCATTGGAAGCCCAAAATTAACAGTTTCACTTCTATAAACATACGTAGAAAAAAATTTATGTGTACAGTTTCTTTGATTTCAGCCTCCGCTGGCACTTATTTTCTTGGTGGTAACCGCGATGAACAGAAATCGCGTAAAAAAGGCTTGCCTCCCTCATTGAAAACAGCAAATGACGTGTCATATCTGGCACCTGAAGACACTACCGCCGGCGGGACATGGATTGCCGTAAACGAATTTGGTTTGAGTCTGGCTATTTTGAATAGATATCAAGGGAACTATGCTGATCAAAAATTGCCCGAAAATCCCCCATCCAGAGGATTCATAATTCCATCACTAATTCATAATATTGATTTAAAACAGGTAGAAGCTCAGATCAATGAAGAATTTCAAGCTGTACAATTCAGGCCATTTACGCTTCTGGCTATTGGTAATCATGAAATCAAGGCACTGCGATGGGATTGGGATGGGCGTAATTTTATTAAATCAAAACCGGCAACGCCACCTAAACTTTGGGTATCGAGTGGTTTATATCAGGAAAAAGTGGAGGAATCCCGAAACAGGGTTTTTCAAAAATTCTTACAAGAGAATTCTGCAGTTAGTGCATCTTATTTACAAAAACTGCACTCATCCACCGAACCGGAGCCCGGGCACCTTGCCATTGCGATGGAATTGGAACACGTGCAAACTGTCTCCTGTACAATAGTTGAGGTTGGGAATGATGAAATACTAATGCACTATCACGACGGCCTGCCATCATTAAATAGGAACTGGAATGTAGTTAAATTAAAAAGGCGAAACTGATATCAGATCCGCCTTTAAAATTTGATAATAAGCCTTATCAAGACTTTTTGCCGTAACGTTTATTGAATTTATCAACCCTGCCGGCACTGGTAATCATTTTTGTTTTATCATTGTAAAACGGATGATTCTTAGAATCAACCTCTGTGCGATATACACCGTCTTTAAGGTTCATCGTAGAACGTGTTTTAACTTCTGTACCGTCGCTCATTAAAACGGTTATTTCATTGTATTCCGGGTGAATGCCTTTTTTCATAAAAATAAAACTTGCTCGATTTTTAATTAGTCATGAAAAATAGCATTTATCTTATTTAAACACAATACCAAACACAATAAAAAAGGAGACTACAATTTAAAGTGGATCTAAATCAGGATTATCCACAAAGAGATTTTTTCGCAGAGCGAAGCAGGAAAATCAGCGGTGGTATACCTTAGTACTTTGAGTATGATTTTTTATTTAGATGGAGTCACTTCGCTCGGTTCGCAGTTTTTTGCCACACCGATTTTTGAGTGCGGGTGGTTTTTGTTAAAATCATCTGTAAACAAAAGCTTGCGTTATAATTTATAATTTGTCTTGAATATTTCGGGCTAAACTATAAACAAATCAATTGCTTGCAGTAACGTTGTCCGGCTAACAAACCGAATTAATAATCTTCTTTGGCTACCAATTCTTCAATCATTTCAATTACTTTTTTTGTTGCTTTTCCATCGGTAGATGAAAAAAACAGATTTCTTACTCTTTCCCTTTCTCGAGCATAGCGGCCGGGGTGTTTAATCATATTTTGAATTTCTTTATGGAATGAATCCTGGTCCAGCACCTTTGCCCCTGGTGTATGTGTATCATAATCGTATGGAATTCCTCTGCTGTAATTTTTTATATCATACGGGATGAACAAACATGGTATATCGAGCAGAAGCCCTTCAAGATAAATACTGCTATAGTCGGTAATGACACCATTTATGGCAGGAAGCAATTCACAAACATCTTCAATCTCTTTATGTGATACTTCTAAAAACCTTGGACTTATATTTAAGAGTTTTTCTAAAGATGCCCTCTCGTTTGGATGTGGACGGAGTACAATAACACCGTTATATTTTTCAAGCAGCGAAGATAACTTTTTTGCATCAAATGAAGGAAATGGAAACCACTTGGTTTTGCTAAACTTCCTGTATGTAGGTGCATAAAGAAATATGAATTCAGGTTTCAGGTCGGTACTTAGCTTATCTAAAACATAGTCTTTGTTATTCTTAGAATGTATCAACTTGTCGTATACAGGATAACCGGTTTCTTTGAAAATGGATTGGGGCAAACCAAACCGTTTAGAGTACAGATGCGTAACAAAAGGAGACGAAGACAAAAAATGTGTAATTCTATTAAACCTATAACGAAGAATTATTCGATGAAAAAACCCCGGCGTTTTATTACCATCAGGCCTCATATACTCGCCTTTTTTTGTCGGTAAACCATGATATGTCTGAATACAGCATGCCCTTCGGGGTAAATACATAAAAGGATAATCACTGGTACCATGCGACAAAAAAACCAGTCCGGCTGAAGCCATTTCTTTTATACCTCTGAATGAGTGCGTGTAGGCTACATGGCTATTTCCGAATTTAGAAACAATATCTTTGTAAATACTGTGGTTTCTCGTCAGCCAAACGGGTTTTATCTTGGAATTATATATAAGGCTCTCAAAAAGTATTTTGTTATTACCTCTGTAACCGTCACCATGAAAAGAGCTCAATACAGCTTTGTGAATATCTTTTTTGATCACAATTGATGCAAAAAAGGATAAAATTCCGGAAAGCCATTGTATCGGGTAAGGGGTATTGAAATATTTAACCACTTACACTAACGGGTTATTTGTTCAACATCGAATTGATTGCTAACTCGGCTGTAATCTTCCTGAGTATCTATTTCGCCCCAAATCTTATCTTCAAAACTAACCGCTTTAAACTTTGCGTTATTTAATGAGATCATACTTTCAATTGCTGCTTCATAGTAGTCGTTTACCCTACCCTGATTAACGTATAACGATACGTATTTTTTAAATAAAGCAACATTCTTACTACTAAATGAAGTAATATTAACTGTTTTATATAAGTCCTGTATTGTAGCATCTTTTTGGGTATACAGTGCTTCCACATAACCATCAGGTGAGACGCGAGCAGTAGTACCACTATGTATTTCAGGGTTGTACGGGTCGAGCGCGATTAAATCGGGCTTTCTGAAAACTGCTATACAACTTTTCTCAAATATCAGATCAGATTCAAGAATAACGAAAGGTTCATCATCTTTTAATAGAGGAAAGCTAACAAAAAGTGAGTAAATATTGTTGGTTTTGTCAAACTCATTGTTATGAACAGTTTCAATACGTATAGGCCCATTATAACGCCCAATAAACCCCATAATACTATCTTCCATAAAACCTGTAATAATTATTATACGGTCGAAACCAAATTCTTGTAACGCATCAAGAGATTGCTTTAAAATTGGCTCGCCATTAACATCGACAAGACATTTGGGCTTATCTTCAGTGAGAGACCCAAGGCGATTTCCCATACCTGCTGCAGGAATTATAACAGTTTTTACGGATTGCATTTTGTGTTGGCTTTAGTTACCTGTACAAATAAATGTAATTTTAGATGCTCTTTTATAAAAGCACTGCTAATTTCTAAGTTTTAGAGGGTTTGGCTAAACCGTTCGATTGTCCGAATTCATTGACAACGCTGATTGAACTCAATGCCTTCAGATTTTGGGAAATTTTTTTTCAAATATTCCAATTAAACTTAAAAACTGACAGGCCTTTAAAGTTAAAACATCGCTGACGTAATACGGCTGCAAAGAATTTCTGGGTTTCCAAAACCATCATATAATAATAAACCAAGCCGCAAAAAGCAACTGAGTTGCATCTAACACTTTAAGAAAAGAGGCCAAACAGCCGCTGTTCGACTAAACCGATTGCAGTACCCAAATCCTCACGGCTGTTAACGAAGTCGAGGTTATCCGTTTCGATAATTAGTTTATCATGGGGATAACGGCCAATCCAGTCTTCGTAGAGTTTGTTTAAGCCTTCGAGATAATCAATTCGTATAGTGGTTTCGTAATCGCGACCGCGTTGCTGGATTTGTTTGACAAGTGTGGGAACACCGGCTCTTAAATAAATGAGCAGGTCGGGTGGCTGCAAATATTCCGTCATTTCATGGAAAAGTGAACTGTAGTTTTTGTAATCACGTTCACTCATTAATCCCATTTGATAAAGGTTTTTGGCAAAAATTTCTACATCTTCGTAAATTGTTCTGTCTTGGATATAACTTTCCTCTTTTCTCATCAATTCTTTTTGATGACGGAATCTGCTTGAAAGAAAATATACCTGAAGATTAAAACTCCATCTCCTCATATCCTCATAAAAGTCAGACAGATAAGGATTGTCATCTACTGATTCAAAATAAGGTTTCCAGCCAAAATGTTTGGCTATTAATTCGGTAAGTGAGGATTTTCCGGCTCCAATATTGCCGGCAATTGCTACGAATTTATGTTTGGTTTGGTCGTCTTTCATATAAATCAGGGTTTTCCCAGCAACCTGAACATAGCTTTCTTATAATCTTCAACGCCAGGCTGATCAAATGGATTTTCACCCAGATAATATACATAAATTGCTATGGCCAACTGACAGAAATAAATAAATCTTCCAATATTTTCTGCATTCAGTTCATCAAAATGGATGGAAATACAAGGCACCCCGCCTTTTACGTGTGCTTCTCTTGTACCCTCAAATGCTTTGCTGTTTATGTAATGAAAGGATTTTCCGGTAAGATAGTTGAGCCCGTCGGTATCTTCCGGATCGGCTTCTACATTAAGCGTATGTTTAGATTTATCAACCACAAGGAATGTTTCAATCAGGTTACGCTGACCATCTTGTACCATTTGGCCAACGCTATGCAAATCAGTAGAATAGCCAAGCAGAACCGGGAATAACCCTTTACCGTTTTTACCTTCGCTTTCTCCATAAAGTTGTTGCATCCAGCCACCCATTCCTGCTAATTCGGGCTCAAAACTTGCAATCATATCCATAGCTTTGCCTGAATGATATAACGCTAAACGCGTAGCCACATAATCAAGTACCATAGACGCATCATTCTCGAACTCTTTAAAAGCAGATACAGCGCCATAGTATAAATTTCTGATATCAATACCGGCAATTGCAATAGGCAACAAACCAACCGGAGTCAGAACAGAAAAACGACCACCAATATCGTCGGGTAAGACAAATTTTCTGTAGCCATTAGCATCAATAATTTTATTAAGAGCACCGCCTTCTGCACTTGTGGTGCATACAATCCGTTTGTCGGCATCTGAGTAATTATCATGCATCCATTGCCTGAGTATCCTGAAAGCCAGAGCCGTTTCTGTAGTTGTTCCCGATTTACTGATTACATTCAGATACACTTCTTTTTTGCTGCCATCGGGCTTAGGCCTGCTCAGATACTCAACCAATTCTGTTAAATAACGGCCACTCATGTGATGCCCGGCAAAGAGAATTTTAGGGCCTTTCTCGGGAAAAAATGGGGAAAGAGCGTCAATGACTGCTTTTGCCCCCAAATATGAACCTCCGATACCAGCAACGATAAAAATATCAGCCTTTTGCCTTATTTGATTAGCGAGCGTATCAAGTTCAGCGAGTAGTGCATCGTTAGGGTCTTTTAGAATATCACGCCAACCAAGCCATTCAGGACCTTTTCCTGTTTTATTTTTTACGTGATTAAGCTCTTCTTCAGCAACTTTATGTGCTTCCTGAAACTTAATTTTATCGATAAATGGCCTGGAATAATCTAAATTGACTGAAATCATAGCCTTATTTTAATACTTTTGTAAGTTCGAGAATTTCGTATTGGATAGACTTTTTCTTGCCCCAACCGCTCTTAAGTGGTGTCAGTTTGATGTTATTATTCACAACGCCAACCATAACATTCACGTGGCCGTCGAAAAGGGCGTTAACTGCAGCTACACCAAGCCTGCTTGCAAGAACTCTGTCACGCGCTGTCGGGTTACCACCGCGTTGGATATGGCCAAGTACGCAGACTCTCATATCATACTCTTCAAAATCTTGCTTCAATTGCTGAGACAAGTTAATTGCACCACCTGTTTCATCACCTTCGGCAACAATTACAAGCGTACTTCTTTTCTTGTTCTCAAGTATTTTGGTAAGATTCTCTTTCACTTCCTGAACCCGGGTAAGAGTCTCCGGTAAAAGTGTTAATTCCGCGCCACAGGCAATACCGGTCTCAAGGGCAATAAATCCAGCATCTCTGCCCATCACCTCGACAATAAAAAGTCGCTCATGGGCATCGGCCGTATCCCTGATTTTATCAATGGCATCTAAAGCAGTATTCAAAGCGGTATCGTATCCAATGGTTTCGTCTGTACCACTCAAATCGTTATCAATGGTGCCGGGAATACCAATAATTGGGAACTTATACTCGTCATTTAAGATAGTAGCTCCTTTAAACGTACCATCACCACCAATAGCTATAAGCGCGTCAATACCATGTTTAGCAAGATTTCGTGCTGCTTTCTCACGACCATCAGGTGTCATAAACTCAGAAGAACGTGCTGATTTTAGAATTGTACCACCACGTTGAATAATATTTGAAACGCTTGTACGGCTGAGTTCTACAAAATCACCTTCAATCATTCCCTGATATCCATAACGGATACCGGTAACACTTAAATCTCTGAATAAAGCTGCTCTCGTTACTGCTCTCACTGCGGCATTCATACCCGGGGAGTCGCCGCCACTTGTAAACACCCCGATTTTTTTGATCGTTTTCAATAGAATTTATGTTTAGTTTTAAAACAAACAGAATTAGGAAAATTAAGCACGAAATACAGGTTAATCAAGTTAAAGTATTAGGCAAACATATATTAACCGTAAAAACATGTCCTAAACGTGAAATCAACCGATTTGACCACAGTTGAACTACAAAATAATAATAAAAAGGTAACTCTGGATGATCTCAGAGAGCCTGTAAAGAAGGAACTTAAGGAATTCAGAGCCTTCTTCAGAGATGAGCTAAAGACCAATGAGTTTATTCTTGATCAATTAGTACAATACCTGCTTAAAATGAAGGGCAAGGAGCTTCGCCCTATCCTGGTGTTGTACTCCGCAAAGCTTTGCGGTGAAATAAACGAAAGAAGTTACCGTGCCGCTACCATGATTGAATTGCTTCACACAGCAACGTTAATCCACGATGACGTAGTGGACGATGCCGATGAACGCAGGGGAATGTTCAGCTTTAACAAAGAATTCAAAAATAAGGCGAGCATTTTATTCGGCGACTACCTTCTTGCGAAGGGATTACTGGTTTCTCTGAATGCCGATGAATTTGAGCTTCTCAAAATAATGTCGAAAGCCGTTAAAGCCATGAGTGAAGGTGAGCTGCGTCAACTGAAAGCGTCTAAATTACAAAATATGACGCTTGAGAAGTATCATGATATTATTCGAGATAAAACAGCGAGTTTACTGGCTGCCTGCTGCGAGAGTGGCGCCCGCACCACTACCGACGATCCCGAAGTTTTAAATAAGATGTATGAAATCGGCCTCAATATGGGTATCGCATTTCAAATTCGAGACGATTTGTTTGATTATGATATCTCAGATACCGGCAAATCTCAGGGAAATGATATAATGGAGCGGAAAATCACGCTGCCATTCCTTTATGCGGTTGAGCAATGCTCAATGATCGAGAGATCTAAATGGAAAAAGAAATTCAGAAAAAAAGGCAAAACAGACAAAGAAGTAAAAGAGATTGTTGAGTTTGTAAAAGATAAGGGCGGCGTAACCCATTCCGTTGATGTAATGCAGGTGTACAGCAAAAAAGCGCTGGATTATTTGGGATCTTTCCCCGAATCCTTGATAAAAAATCAAATGGAGCTATTGGTAGATTACATCACTACCAGAAAAAAGTAACCCTGGTTATGGCGAAAAAATGGCTTATTGATGCACATAATGTAATTCATCAGATCCATGGGTTAAAAAGAAGGCTATCGGTTAATCCGGCTGATGTTTTCAGGGAGTTCATCACCCTGATTAAGCAAAAAAGCAGAAAAGAAAGTGTTCGTGCCAGGATAGTATTTGACGGACAACCTATTCTTGACCATATCCCAAAAGGCGTTGAGGTTTATTTCTCGAGAGAAAGAACCGCCGATGAGGTCATCATAAGCCACTTAAAAAAAGAAGACGCTTCTCAAAAATGGTTGGTTGTTACTGATGACCGTGAAATCAGACAGCACGCTTTTTATTACAGTGTTGATGTTATCAGAACCAACGATTTCCTGAAAGAAAAGCCATCCGGCAGTATTGAGAAAAAACCGAAACTCAAGAAAAAGAAACTTGCCGACCCCGGTGGAGCAGCAAATCCGGAATTGAACGACGATGAAGTTCAGGAAATGCTGAATATGTTTAAAAATGCAAATAATTAAGGGTGATGGAAGTTAGTAAAGGCGACCTTGTTTTTCTGTCTGATGTTCACCTGGGCGGTTTCGACGATCCCACAAATGAATCGATTGAGTCTGATGCACTGGCTTTGATTGATTACTGCAGAGAAAATTCGTTACAGCTATTTATTCTGGGTGATCTTTTTGATTATTGGATGGAATACAGAGGATATTCTCCTCCCTATGGTGAAAAAGTGCTTACTGCTTTTGAGAAATTCAATAAATCCCAAAATACACTTTACATTACCGGGAATCACGATAACTGGACAGGCCCGAGAGTCGAAAAAGCCGGTTTTGATGTAGAACATGAATACCGAATACTGGATATCGGAGAAACTAAAGTAATGTTGCTGCACGGAGATGGAATTAGAGATGAATCCTATTCTCTGGAAAGGCCTTTATTGAACCGTACCCTCAGAAACAGATGGTTTTTGAGGGTGTACCAAACTATGTTGCCACCGGCTTTGGGCGTTTGGTTGATGCGAAAATTCTCAGGATTTTCGAAGAAAAGAAGCAAAGGAGATAAAAACTGCTCGCTCACCATGCAAAAATGGGCTTTAGAGCAATTGAAAGAGCCAAATCTGGATGTCATTATTTGTGGACATTTTCATAAGTCGCGGTTTATAAAAAACTCAGATGGTTTGTATATTAATATTGGCAATTTCTACAAGCATCGAACGGTGGGAATTTATACCAAAGAATCCTTTAGCCTCGTTACTTGGGATGCAGATAACAGCAAATTTGTGCTACAAATGCAATAAACAATTCACTAATGTCAAATAAATTTCCGGATTACGACGAAGAACGCTATCTGAACGACCCTGAGTACAGACAAGAGATTCGGAACGCGAAAAACGAAAAAGCCGGCAAGAATAAAATTGCCGTGTTATGGGGCAGAATTACAAAAACACCCATGCGCTCATTGATGACTTTACTGGGTTTTATATTCATCAGTGGGTTTATTGCAGGTATTTTCTTTCTTCTTTTTTTAGTTCAGGGATTACCGTCTATCGAAGAGCTTGAGAATCCCCGAACAGACATGGCATCATTCGTAATGAGCCGTGACGGTGAGGTTTTAGATACTTATTTCGTAGAAAACAGGCGCTATGTTCCAATTGAAGAAATCTCTCCTAATGTCATTAATGCACTTGTAGCAACCGAAGACCATCGCTTTTTCAGGCATTGGGGTATTGACATGTACCGGACTCTCGCTATCCCCTATCACGTGGCGCGTGGCAGGCCGCAAGGTGGTTCCACCATTTCTCAACAGCTTGCAAGAAATCTTTACAGGCAAATTGGCCGGGATTTCACAGTGTGGAGAAAGCTACGCGAGATGATTACCGCTATCCAAATTGAGCGAAACTATACAAAATTTGAGATTCTGGAAATGTATCTCAACACAGTTGAGTTCAGTAACAGTGCTTTTGGAATCGAGACCGCCGCCCGTGCTCATTTTAATAAAACTGCGAGCGAACTAACCATCAATGAAGCGGCAACGCTTATTGGAACGCTTCAGGCTGTTTCATTTTATAATCCACGATTTAATCCTGGACGTGCAACCACCAGAAGAAATATTGTACTCGGCCAAATGCTTAAACATGGGTTTATTTCAAGAACACATTTTGATGAGCTACGAGCTGAAGAACTTGTTTTAGATTACCAGCGCCCACATCAAAGAACAAGACAAAGCCGCTATTTTGGCGAATATGTTCGTTTGCAAATTACCAGATGGGCAAACGAAAACGGATACGATATTTTCAGGGATGGTTTGGTAATTCATACCACTATCGATTCCCGCATGCAGGGACATGCTGAACGTGTAATGGCGACAAAAATAGATTCCCTTCAGACGCTTTTCGTAGGAGAATGGGGTGGCGACCGTGGTATTGGTAATTATATGAACAGATTGTGGGAGGAATACCCGCGTTTCCTTGACCTATATATCGAAGAATCTGACGAATTTCAGCAGGCTCGAGCCCTTGGCAGACAAACAAGATTGCAAATTCTTGATTCATTAAGGCAGGATATCGATTTTGTCGACAAAATCAAGCGGCAAAGAGCTCGGCTCGAAGGCGGTTTTGTAGCCATTGAACCCGGAACAGGCCACGTTCTTGCCTGGGTAGGCGGAACTGACTACTCTACTATTCAGCGGGATAATGTATTCAGCCTTAGAAGACAACCGGGATCTACATTTAAACCATTTGTTTTTGCTCTTGCCATTGACAACGGTTATCGGCCGTATCATAAATTTTCACGTTATCCGGTTAGTTTCAGAGATTTCAGAGGAGCACGATGGGCACCAAATGATATGTCCATTAGCCCGGGGCCGGAAATGGTCTCCTTGAGGGAAGCCATCGCCCGAAGTTTGAATAATGTTACAGTGCGGTTGCTGCCCGAATTGGCCGGAGCACCGGGTACTGACCGGCTTGAGGATTTATTCCCGGCGGCACGGCAAATTGCCGACCTTGCCAGAAGAATGGGAATCCGTTCTCAAATGGAAATGGTGCCTTCTATTGCACTTGGAACTTCAGATGTTAGCTTGCTTGACCTCGTTAGTGCCTACACCACTTTTGCGAATAACGGTGTGTATATCGAGCCTGTTGCTATCACGAGAATCGAAGACAGAGATGGGAATATCTTATACGAACATCCATTACAATTACAACAAGAAGTAATTAGCCCCGAAACAGCTTATGTAATGGTAGACATGTTGCGCGGCGTTATTCACGGTGGCGATTGGGGATTTGGAACCGGTGTAAGAATGCGAAATATGGGCATCCGCCAGGATGTGGCGGGTAAAACCGGAACATCGCAAAACAGCGCCGATAACTGGTTTGTAGCTATGTTCCCACATGTAGTTGCAGGTGCATGGGTTGGTGGAGAAGACCGGAGAATACGTTTCCCGGCAAATACATTTATCGGTCAGGGTGCCAGAACCGCCCTGCCTATTGTGGCAGATTGGGCCTTAAGAAATATAAATGACGAAGATACACCTTGGAGTTTCGACGCTTTTGAACAACCTATCGGCTTTATTCCCGATCCACCTCTCGATGAAATAGACCGCCTGCGCCGCGACGCAGATGAAGACGATACACGTGGCAGGATAGAGTGGTGATTTGGGGTTTAGAGGTTTAGAGTTATGGTTCGAAACACTTGTCGAATTTTTAATTAAACACTTCACATCTCCACTTGTAGAAGCAGGTCAAAATAAAAACCAGCAACATTGATTATTTCATAATAAAGCCATATATTTTTAGGCTTTGATTTAAATGACTATGAAGTTTAGAATCAGCGAAATACCGGAAGGGCACTCAGAACGAACGTTGGAACTTAACAATTCCACATTACCGTTCGATGATTTGAGCCATAAAAACGGTAGCATTAACATTACATTCGAAAAAAGGCATGGTTTAATAAGGGTGTTTTACGAACTAAAAACCACTCTTGAGCTAACCTGCGACAGAAGTCTGGATGCTTTCGAACATTTGGTTAAAGCAGATTACGAAGTAGTATTTAAATCCGGTATTGAAGAATCTGAAGATGAAAAAGGCGCCATTCGCGCCCTAAATATTTCAGGCAACAATATCAGTATTGAAAATGAAGTACGCGATAGTATTTTACTGAGTATTCCAGTAAAAAAAATACATCCCCGTTTTATTGACAAAAATGGCAAAATCAGCGAATTTAGCGCAACATACTCCGACACTGATGAAACCTCGGATGACATTGCAGATGAACGCTGGCTGGCTTTAAAGAAATTGAAATCAAACCAAAATAATTAATCTGAATTTTTTGTAATGGCACATCCAAAACGCAAAACTTCCAAGTCTCGCAGGGACAAGCGCAGAACACATTTAAAAGTTCAGGGGGTAACCTTAGCTACTTGCAC
>SLDG01000248.1 GCA_007125355.1 Balneolales bacterium
CACGAATCGCTCAGATTATATGCTAATCTGCCAAATGCTCCACCAATCTCTCCACCATTTCACGGGCTACGATTTCGTTTCCGGCTGCGCTGAGGTGGCAAAAATCAATGTAAAATGGTTCCGTTTTCCCATTAAAAGCATTGGTAAGGTCGTGGAAGGCTTCCGTTTCATTTACCAATCCACGATTGAGTACTTCTGCATTAGCCAAATCGTACAACTTTTGTGCATGCGACTGCCTTTTTAATTCATTTTGCTCAAATTCAGTTAGATACTCTTTTGTAAACACACTTGGCTGCCAAAAGAAAAAAGCAGAGAAATCATAAGCCTCAGCCAGGGCATTGACCATAGTTATGTTTTGGAAATACACATCTGCAATTTCACCTGATAGCTTGATTAATGCGTCCTCATCAGGGATATCATATTCGGCAAACAAACCACTAAACAGGCGTACCAATCCCTGCGAAAAAAACGTACGGATTGCCGTTCGGTACAGACGCCCCCTTTCAAGTGTCAGGTTGAATTCCGCTACTCTGTTGAATTCATTGGACGGATCACCGGCATTACCTCTTTGAAGCGCATTGTAGATATCATTAACTCCATCATAAAAAATAACCATATCAGGCTGTTTACCGACTTGCAGTAAACGAATTAACATCACTACATTTTGCGTAGATGCATAGCCTGTTTCACCAAAATTGTGGACCTCCACCGCGATTCCCTTATCATTCAGCTTCTTAGAAACAAACGATGGTATTGTGCCAGCATCGGTTGCTCCGGTTCCCCATAAAGTCGATCCGCCAAAAATGAACATTTGCAACGCTGATGTATCATTGCTTACAGGATTGACCGTCTTTCTGACTCCATCATTATCAATGTTAACGAATTCACCCGAAAAAGTGTTTCGTCTCCAGTACACATAAGGCTCCCATCTGACTGTATTTGCTTTATCGAATTCCTCAAAGTATTTTTTCGCAAATTCCTCAGACTCAAACGCATCCGCTTCAATTCTGTAATCCGGACGGTTATCATAAAAATGAAAAGCTATTCTAACACCGGTATCAAGCAGGACTAATAATCCCACGGTGATACAGATAATTATGATACTGTCTTTCAGGAAACCTCTGTTTTTCATACACTTTTCAGACCCATCTTTACAATGAATTCAAGTGAGCGGCTGTTAATGCAGGATGCTTCTGTAGGTTCAGTCTCTTGAGCTCCAAATTTTTGATAAAAAGCGTTTATTCTATCCTGCATAGAACCTTCAAAATCAACATTCAACCCGGAAATAAAACAAGCTTTTATAGTTTCATGCAGTACGAGCGGGCCAGCCTGCAAATCACGATAATTCCGGTCTATCCCATGTATAACATTGTAAGCAAATTGCCTGTCGACGGGCATCCAACACGCGGCGAGCGGCCTGTTTTCTTCGTCTTTGGCCAGCATTGATTTTGCGAGGCCGAATTTATGTAGTTCCGCAGCAAGTGACAGAAACGTTTGTTCATTCAAAGGATGTTTCCTACCACTGTATTTAAAAGACTGGGCAGAAAGTCGATATATAGTTGAAAAGTCCTGTGTTTCAACCACCGAAATGCCGTTCTTTTTGGCTTTTTTTATGTTTCTTTTCAGAGATGACGCATATCCATCCAATAATTCTTTCTCTGATGTACACAAAAGTACGTTTGTGCGTTTTAACTCGGACTTTTCTTTGCGCCTCCATAGCTCACTCAACACACTATTCCGGTGGAAACAACGTAATCTCCATGCATCAAATCCATTGAGAGCATCCCGAAAAACATCCCACAAAACCGGTATATCGTTTTGGCGATACAGCACATCCCCAAAAACAGGACCGTTATAGGGCGTCATTATTGGTAATGCTGCAATCCTGAAACCTGCTTTCTTTTTTATGCATAACGGCATGCCGGCGACAAGTTCTCCATTATAAAACACGCCGTAAATCTCAAAGTTCCTGTCCTGCTGATGTCGCAACCAAATTGAAGTGTGAAAAATAGTGCCATCGCGTTGCTGAAAGACAAACCTGTCCCATATATCCCACTCCTGTTCACGCAGTAATCTGATGCCGTATTTGGTGTTTTCTTCCAACAGATTCCTATTTAGCTGAAGTAATCTCTGATAATCCCGGCGATTTTCTCAGATGCTTTTCCATCTCCATAAAGCGGTTTCCAGGATGTTTCGGGTTCTTTATGCCAGGCATCCGTTATTTTTTGGGGATGTAAACCTGTTAGCTGATTCCAGTTTCCTTCGAGTGTTTCTACCCATTCGGTTTCATCCCTTAAAGTAATACACTTTTTTTGCATCCAATACGCTTCTTTTTGCAGTCCTCCTGAATCAGTTAAAACAAGTTCAGCAGAATGAAGTGAATAGAGCATATCGAAATAAGCCAATGGCTCGGAAAGTATAATATTCGGGGAGATATTTAATTGCTCTAATGTTTGTTTAACTCTGGGATGTACTGGCCAAAAAGTGGAAATGGGCAGACTCCCCAATGTATCTAAAAGTGATTGGAGTTTAGAATGATCATCAGTATTGGCCGGCCTGTGCAGCGTAAGCAGTACAAATTTCCCCGGCAAAGATGGTGGCCGATCCTGATTGAGGGCGATCGGGGTAAACGTTTTAATGGCATCGTACATAACATCCCCTACCGGGTGCACACCATCTGTTATTCCTTCTTTTGCAAGATTTTGAACACCTTCATCTGAGCTGCAAAACAATAACTCGCTCACGTGGTCGGTCAACACACGATTGATTTCCTCCGGCATTTTACGGTTAAAACTTCTGAGTCCTGCTTCCACATGAATGACCGGGATGTGCAATTTTGTAGCCGCAAGTGCACCGGCAATAGTTGAGTTGGTATCTCCGTAAACCATTAACGCCGTTGGCTTAGATGATTGATTTAAAACATAATTCTCAATATTTTCGAGCATCCGTGCCGTTTGCTTGCCATGATTTCCGGAACCGGCATCAAGATTTACGGCTGGTTGCGGTATGTTGAGTTCATCAAAAAACGTAGCGCTCATTAGCGCGTCGTAATGCTGGCCGGTATGTATTATTTGCTCTTTTATCCCTTCGTTGGCTAATGCTCTGCTTACTACAGCTGCTTTCACAAATTGCGGCCTTGCACCAATAACAGTTAAAACGGTAATATGATTCATAAAGTAAGATTTGTAGAAAAAATTATGGAAACTGCTTATTTCGTCGATAATGTATTAAAAAGTATAACTATCTGGTTCAAACGGCAAGTAAACCTTTAAGTGGAAAAGATTTGCTAAAAAGAGACAATAATCGTATATTATTAAAAATTTTTAATTCCTTTTTGGGATGTCATTTTGGTTAATCACTGTAGCTCAATATTAAAAAGCCTTCTCTTATTTTGGGTAACTTTCTTATTTATTCCCTGGGATTCGTGTGCTCAGGAATTTAGCATATATCAGTTTCAGACCCAGCATGGCCTGCCAACTAATCTGACCAAAGATGTTATTAAAGACCGAAAAGGATTTCTGTGGATTGCTACAGACACCGGAATCCTGCGTTTTAATGGCAAGACATTTGATTTTTACGGTCAGTTTCTTGCTGACTCTTATCCGAAGTCTTTTTACAAACTAAAAGATAGCCGCATTCTTGTTCTTCATGATAATGGAGTTTCACATCTGGAAATAGCTGAAGACGGAACTCCCGGTTTAACCACTCTCATTCACGGCGAGTCACACACAGCGGACGATGCACTCATGTATCCTAAAAATGCTTATCAGGATAAAAACGGCGATATTTGGATATCTGAGGTCTACTCTGTTGTTAAATTTGATGGAGAACGGTTCAAACGTTATGCATTTCCACAGAGGATGAGGACTGCCAGCTTTATACGTTCTTTTAATTTTGCAGAGCATCCTAACGGTACTCTTTTAATGACTACACAACAGGGGCATTTCATGTATTATGATGAAGAAAATGATTCCTTCAGCGAGATTAGCCTCGATTTTGACCCTGATTCATTTAACGATATCATCTATGAACCATTTACCGGAGAGGTTCTTACAGCCTCTACTGTTGGAGTGCATCGGGTTGTTGAAACAGGTAACTCCGGACGGCCTTTTCGCCTGGAGCTAATCATTGAATCAGAGGGGGTTTCAAAGCTTGCATCTGATACACAGGGCCGTTTATACTTGGGCGGTTGGGACTACAGGGGCACGGGCTTAAGTATGATGAATTTTGTTGAAGGCAATTGGAAACTGACCAAAATCGAGCAATTCAGTCAGAATTCGGTTAACGGAATCTATTTAAGCGAAAAGGGTCAATTATGGGCTGCCACAGACGATGGTATAGGCCTTGCAGCCGAAACACCTTTTCTTAGAATTCCAATCAATCAACACCGAAATTTCATACAATCCATTTCAATACATCCGGAAACCGATTTTATTTACACCACAGATGCATCTAATGTCTATGAGATTATTGGGTCTGCACCCCCATTTGGAATTTTCTCTATTCTCGAGGGCAATGATACAGGTGATTTATTAACCGTAACAGCTACAAATGACTTTGTTTGGGCCGGTTCTTCTTTAGGAGAACTTTATTACACAGATGTATATACCCGTGAAACACTTTCGTACCCATTTATTGCAAACTCCGGAAACTCTATTTTCCTTTCTGAGGCCGATACCAACAACAATTTGTGGTTTGCCAGATATAATGAGCCCGGCTTACACAGAATTGACAAAGATTTATTACTCAAAACATATTCAGCAGGCAAGGGTATTACTGAGGAAATAGCTGCTATCACCGTTTCAACATCAGGCGCGGTTATTGCGGCATCTCAGCACACGCTCCATTTATATAATTTTGACTCTGAGAGTGACCACTTTAACCGCATTAATCTGGCTGACAAGGTAATTCCTTACGCAGATTTAACATATTTACGAATTACTGATCTGCACGTAATTGATGAAAATAATCTTTTTATAGCCACAAACGCCGGACTCTACACCTATTCATTCGAAGAAGATATATTTCAGAAATATTCTATCAATCAGAAAATCGATACTGTCCCGGTCAGATCGCTTTATTCAAATGATGGGAGCAACCTGTGGATCGGTACTGATAGTGGTTTAACATATTATTCGGTAGCCACAAATGAAGTCGTTATGTTTAATGAAACACTTACAGGGCTTCCATCCAATTCAATATCAGCAAGGGCAATACTTTCTGATAAACGGGGAAATATTTGGGTTGGCACATCATCCGGTCTTGGATTTTCTAACCTTAGCATGGGCACAAGAGCTACCAAAACCCCGGTTTTGCTCTCAAAAAAAGTTAACGAAGAAGATATACCTTTGCTGGAAACAGCCCGAACCCCCAACACATCTTTAATCAGCCTCGAGTTTGTAAGCCTTGATTACCCGGTTTCGTATATACGTTATCAATACCGTTTAAACTCGGATGAAAACTGGGTAGATTTAGACAGAACTAATTCATTGAATTTATCAAGACTTTCGACCGACACTTACAAGTTACAAATACGGGCTCTGCAATTTGGAAGAACCTGGAGTGAGCCATTAGATGTAGAGTTTGTAATACTACGCCCCTGGTACGCAACAATATGGATGATAGTATTGTACGTAATAATTTTAACCGTATTAGTTATTTCAATAATACGGTGGTACACCTGGCAATTAAGAAGAACAAAGTTAGAGCTTCAAAGGTTAGTAGAGAAACGAGTAAGTGAGCTTAAGGAAAGAAATAATGAACTCGCTGCTGCAAAAAAAGAAGCAGAATTAGCCAACCATTCTAAAAGTACTTTTCTGGCCAACATGAGCCACGAAATCAGAACTCCGCTTAACGGGGTAATTGGCTTTGCAGACATTCTTCTCGACTCAGATATGAATGAAGAGCAAAAAGAGTATATGGGATATATTTCCAGTTCTGCAAAATCTTTAATGGAGCTTATTAATCAAATACTGGACCTTGCAAAAATCGAGGCCGGTAAAATGGAATTCAATTTCGAAAAAACCGATCTGCACGCGCTGTGTGAGGAATCTTTAGATATTATTAAATATGTAGCGCGCAGAAAAAATCTCGAGCTTTTCCTGACCTTAACTCCCGATGTCCCCAAAAACATTACCATAGATGCCATCAGGCTAAAGCAAGTACTTATGAATTTGCTGGGAAATGCTGTAAAATTTACAGAAAAGGGTTCTGTAGAATTATCGGTTCAGGTTTTGGAACCTGATGAACCACGAGGCAGCAATCCTAAAAGTTGCCAATTATTATTCGAGGTGCTTGATACAGGTATTGGAATAACAGAAGAACAACAACAGCGATTATTTGAACCATTCTCTCAGGCAGAGATTACAACCTCAAAAAAATATGGTGGAACCGGACTTGGGCTGGCAATATCGAGGCTGATTGTTGAAAATTTTGAGGGCGAAATTAAGGTAGACAGCACACCCGATATTGGCAGCCGTTTTTGGTTTAAAATTACAGTTGAGTGCGATGAACATAAAGCGGACATCCCCGACCTGTCTGATTATTTAAAAAAAGCATTAGTAGCAGATACAA
Organism: Balneolales bacterium; assembly: GCA_007125355.1. Classification (GTDB taxonomy): domain Bacteria; phylum Bacteroidota; class Rhodothermia; order Balneolales; family Cyclonatronaceae; genus SLDG01. Next base: position 6,574 of record SLDG01000248.1, read on the forward strand.
GTGAACGGGGAAAATCTATAATGGAAACATACCTTAGCTATTTTAAAATCCCAACAGTATTAGCTAAAGATGGAATGGACGCACTTGAACAAATTCAAGATAATGATGATGTTGAACTTATTATTCTTGAACAAGACATGCCCGTAATGACAGGGATTGAAACCGTTAAAGTACTGCAAAAAAAGCTGGCCAATAGCAAAAAATGCAAGTTTTTACTTGTCTACGACAGCTTTGAAACTACCGGTTTTAGTGAAAAAGCCAAAAAAGCCGGGGTAGACACATTGTTATCAAAACCGGTTACAATGGAGGCTTTATTTAAGACACTAAAGGAACTGTATTCAATAGGCGACTCAAAAGATGATATTAACAAGGATTTAAAACCTGAAGAAACACCACAAAAAAATCTGTGTGTGTTATTGGCAGAAGATAATAAAATGAATGCCCGCCTGGCAGAATCTATGTTAAAGAAAATACTTTCTGACTACAACGTAACTATGATTGTTGCGGAAAACGGCGATGAAGTATTAGAATTATACAAAAAGCACACTCCAGATTTAGTCTTAATGGATCTCAGAATGCCTGGCAAAGATGGATATGAGGCTACAAAAATAATCAGAAGAGCTGAAAATGGGCACAAACACACCCCTGTTATTGCTGTTACAGCGAGTGCTTTTAAAGATGAAAAGAACAAGTCGCTGCAAGCCGGAATGGATGCATATATACCAAAACCAATTCACTATAAAACCTTTAAAGACACAATCAGAGCTTTTGTAGACAAAAATTGAAATAAGACGGTTATAATACATAGTGATATGTCAAGGGTGTGTTATCCCAAAAGACCTGTCAGTTTCTTTACGCTTAAATTATAGTTTAAAAAAATATGATCTTTAAAACCTGACAGGCCTGCGTCATTGCGTTTCACATTCTATTTACGAGCTTTACATTTGGGCAAAATAGGCGCGCTTTTTTTGAATTATTACAGAAAAACAAATGTTAATGCAAACATGAAGACTCTTACTATATACTTATTATTCATTTTTTTAATCTCTTTGCCTGCCATGTGGTTATTCTCAAAAAACAATGACAGTTTTCCTGAACCGGTTGAACCAAAAGAACATCAGAGACAAGCCACATTTGGTGGAGGTTGTTTTTGGTGTGTTGAGGCAATTTTTCAACGCCTGAACGGAGTTGATCATGTTATGTCGGGTTATGCCGGCGGCGACACAGAAAGGCCGACTTACCAGCAGGTAATAAGCGGCAACACAGGCCATGCCGAGGTAGTTCAGGTAACTTTTGATCCTGAAACCATCAGTTTTGAGCAATTGATGGAAGTATTCTTCAGAACGCATAATCCCACTACATTAAACAGACAGGGGAATGACGTAGGCACACAATATAGATCTATCGTGCTGTACAATTCACCGGATCAAAAAGAGTCTGTTACGAAAATAATCGAAAAATTAAACGAGGCTGAAATTTGGCCCGACCCTATCGTCACGAAAGTCGAACCACTCGAGGTATTCTATCCTGCAGAAGAATATCATCAAAATTACTTTAACAGAAATCCGGAACAAGCCTACTGTCAGGTTGTAATATTACCTAAAGTACAAGAATTTAAAGAGCTTTTTAAACATAAGCTTGCTAACTAAATTTGATAAATATTTTGTATAATAAAGTAGCAAATTTATAGGCTAAGAATTCTACCCCAAATTAATAATAAGAGAGAGTATGCAAGCATTTATTAAAGTTAGTGCTACAGTCGGCCACTTTAATTCATTTAGGGTAGAAGACACAAGTGCCAATTTCGAAACATTTCTCATTTCCATTCTACCTGAAGGTGTGAATGTTGATGTGCACCCCAAAAAAATCACTGAACTTTTTAAAAACTACTTTAATATTGATTTCAGTCAAATTTTAAAGCAGCCAAACAGTACGACGAGCCACAACCTGCCTAATAAAAAAATAAATTTAATCATTAAACATTCTTCTTTTGCAGGTGGTGCATCGCTTTTTTTGTTTGATACTAAACCGTATGAAAGATTAGATGAAAGCGGGAACAGCAAGGTGGTTAATAACCGTGAAAAACAACTCAAAAAAATTATAGATTCGCTGCCGCATTTTATCTTTGCTAAAAATTGGGAGGGCCGTTTTCTCTTTGTAAATAAAGCCATGGCTAAGCTTTATAATTCTACTGAAGAAAAAATGATTGGCAAGTTGCCGACTGATTTTTGGGTTACCTCAGAAGATATGGAAGCCTACAGAGAAGATGACAGAAAAGTCATTACAGATGGCAAGCCTCATTCGAGGATTGAGACATATAAGGACGATAAAGGCAAAACAAGATATCTTCAAACTACAAAAGTACCTTTTGGTGACGAAAAAAATCAAAATGAATCTGCTGTGCTTGGTATATCAACTGACATTACAGAAGAAGTTAAAACCAAAAGGGAAATTGAAAACCAAAATAAATTTATAAAAAGCATAGTAGATACCACACCTGTGGGCATTTGGTTGATTAGCAAAGAGGGCAAGTTGCTCATCAATAACTCCTTCATGCGGGAAAAAATAGGCTTGGACTCCGACAATCCAGATAATAATTTGCTATCAATTTTTGCAGAGCCTTTTTCAGGAAAAAGTAAATCCTCGGAATCTAAAATTGTAAAGAAAGTACCTTTTGCCAATGGAGAGCTTCGTGATCTGGAAATTATTAATAAACATTTGTTTAACGCAGATAGCGAGTTTATCGGAACCATTGGAATTGCTATTGACCAAACCAAACAAATTGCCTTACAGAATGCCATCGAAGCACAATCTGCGCTCAGAAAACTTATTCTCGATACTGCTATAAAGCTGGTAAATATTCTGCCTGACGAGCTTGAGGATGCTATAGATGCTGCGTTGGCTGAAATTGGAGCATTTGCAGAAGTAGACCGTGCGTACATGTTCAGGTACGATTATGGCCGTAGAATTATCTACAATACCCACGAGTGGTGCGCTGATGGAATTAATCCTGAAATTGATAATCTCCAGAAATTGAGCATGGATGATGTTAGTTTTTTTGTTCAAACACATGAACAGGGCAAAACCTTTCATGTTCCAAATGTAAGTGAGTTAGATGACGAAAACCTCAAATCAATTTTAGAACCACAGGGCATAAAAACTATGATTGCGGTTCCAATCATGCAGCAAAATCACTGTTTTGGTTTTGTGGGATTCGACTCCGTTAAAAAAGTCAAGAGATGGTCTAAAGAAGACATCATATTACTTTCTGTTATTGCCGAGCTTTTTTCGAATGCATACTTAAAAGTTGATTATGAAAACAAGCTTATTGAAACCAAAAAAGAGGCTGAAAAAGCAAACAGGGCGAAAAGTGAGTTCCTGGCAAATATGAGCCATGAAATAAGAACACCATTGAATGGTGTTTTAGGCATGACACAACTCTTGCTTGAAACAGATTTAGCTAATGAGCAGCAAAAGTTTGCGAATATTATACTCGAAAGTGGAAACAGCTTGCTCCACCTGATAAATGACCTGCTTGATTTAACGAAAATTGAAGGAGAAATACTTCAAATCAAGCCAATTCGATTCAATGTAAATGATTTAATAGAAGATACAATAACGATGTTGTATCCTGTTATCAGGCAAAAAAAACTTGCCGTTGAATTTTTTGTGGACCCGGCAACACCCCACACCGTTACAGCTGATAAAAACCGCATCAAACAAATTTTAATAAATTTACTAAGCAATGCCATAAAGTTTACTCACAAAGGACTCATAGAAATAAATGCATCCTATATTTCTGTTGATGAGTACAATGGTACTATTCGCTGTGAGGTTAGAGATACAGGAATCGGTATTCCGGAAAATCGCCTGAAAGATTTATTTCAACCATTTACTCAATTAGATTATTCATCAACTAAAAAATACGCCGGTACAGGGCTCGGCCTTGCCATAAGTAAACAGCTTGCAGATTTACTTGGTGGCAAAATTGGCGTAACAAGTAAAGAAGGCGCCGGCTCAACGTTCTGGATTGAAATACCCGTTCAAATACCTGAATCTGGCTCTGAAACTGATGAACACAGTCTATCAAACACTAAAAACGATATAGTAGTACAAGGTGATGCATCAACAGAAAAAAATGTTCATAGCATCTCATCGGCAAATAAACTAAAAATCTTATTGGCTGAAGATAATTACGTAAACCAAATGCTAATGAAAGCTATGTTAGACAATCTTGCCATAGAATCTGTGGTTGTAACCAATGGAAAGCAAGCTTTAGAGGCCGTAAAAAATGATGACTTTAATCTGGTATTCATGGATTGCCAGATGCCTGAAATGGACGGTTACGAAGCTGCCAAAGCAATAAGAGAGCTCGAAGACCCCATCAAAAAGCAACTGCCAATCATTGCGGTCACTGCTCATGCTTTGCCCGGCGAAAAGGAAAAGTGCAGGCGCGCAGGTATGAATGATCACATTACAAAACCTTATAATTTAGAAACTATTCGAAAATCGATATCCATCTGGGCTGATTCAGATAATGATGCTAAACATGATTTACCACCGACAGAATTGAATGTTTCAGCAAGCCATCAAACGGCTGAAAATTATTCCGAAATCTTTGATAAAAATGCTTTATTGGAGAAAATTGGCGGCAATAAGAATTTGATGGGTACTTTGTTACAACGCTTTAAAACAGAAGTGAGTAACATTTTAAGTAAAGCTTACACAGCGGCGAAAAGTAAAAACTTTGACGCCCTTGCAATAGAAATACATTCTTTAAAAGGTATTTCTTCTAACCTGTGTGCGAACAAAGTTAATCTGATTTGCAGGGATATTGAAATAGAATTAAAACTTCGGAAACAAAAAGATATCTTTGAGAAACTCGACGATTTAAAAGAAGCGGTTTTGGAGTTTAATCAAACACAGCGATTAATCAAATAAGCGGCCAGGCTTACGCTATATTATTTCAACTACCCATTCCTTTGTAATCCGGCACTGGAATCTTAACAGTAACTTCAGTCCCCTTTTCAGGTGCGGAACTAATCCAAAATCTTCCATTAAACTTTTTTGTGATGTAGTATGCTTTGGTAAGTCCAAATCCCCCACCTTTCGTTGGCTTGTCAAGTACATTCGTTGCCCTGTAGCCAAAATTTACCACTTTTTCGATTTCATCCTCAGGGATACCACAACCACTGTCTTTTACCACCATAGTTAACTCACGCCCGTTATTGTACAAACCGGCATGGATTTCACCGCCCGGCTTGGTGTACTTTCTGGCGTTAGCTATAAGGTCGCGCAAACAATCCTGCATCACGGCCGGCATCAGAATCGCCTCTGTATCTTCACTTTCTATTTTGAGGTTTACAACATAGTCGCGCTCTGTTTTTCGGGCAATATTCTCCACAATATCGTACTTGCCTTTGCTGTTTTTGGCTATAGCAACCAAAACATTATCAAAGTTGGAATAAAGCCCCTCTATAGAAGACCATTTCCAGCTTAAATCATCAGCTTCACGCTCAAAGAGTTCCTCTACTCTGGCTTTGAATACAGAAAATATACGGGCTACATTTTCTCCGGATTCCATTATCGCATTTTGTATTTCTACATCATTCTCTGTTTTTTTAACCATCAGTTCAAACAAAACTTTTGCCTCTTCTTCCAATTCTGACAAATGCCTGAAATCATCCGATTCAGTTACAGACCGCTTCAACATTTTCCTCAATTCATACACTTTAGATACCAATCCGGACGTCTTGTCTTTGCAGCCCGACATCATCCCCGAGAGTTCAATTTCACTCATTAAAATGGTGAGAATATTCATCAAGCTGTGATTATCGAGCAGATAATATTGATTCTTGCTCAATTTGAGCGGCTTTGTAATTTCTATTTTCATAATCCGGATTTCCGTTCGTATTCGACACTGCTAATTCATAAATTAAGCTAAAGAAAAGGTTAAAAAAAGCTTAGAATCAGTTTTTATTAAAAACTTTTATTTATTTGAGATGATGAAGATTATTGGAATTGCAAAAGAAAGAGAATCGCCCGAAAATCCCGGTGCACTGGAACAAAGAGTCGCATTGATACCAAAAGACGTTAAACAATTAGTTGATTTCGGCTGTGACGTTTTTGTGGAAGAAGGCGCAGGTGAAGGTATTGGCTTTAAAGACAAAGAATACGAGAAAGCCGGCGCGGTTGTAGAGTCATCTGCCGGGATTTATGCCGGTAAAGACATGGTCATTAAATTTAAAGGGCCCGCCATGGAAGACATCCCACTGATGAAACCCGGCACAGTACTGTTTTGCATGGCTCACTTTCACTCTTTCCCCGACAGAGCCGCACTACTCGAAAAACACAAGATAAATGTGGTGGCGATGGAGCAGATTACAGAATCACCGGAGAAAGTAAGCGATGACACCATAGCAGGCCGCATGGCTGTGTTTCATTGTATGGAGCCCATTATTCGCAGAAATCTTGTGCCGGTTACCGATGTGGGAGTTTTGGGGATAAATGCTAAAATGCAACATGTCATCCGCCGTCTCGGTGATTACAACACCAGAACATTAACCCTTTTTCAGGATGATGTTCGTGTTGATGCTTTCGAACACCTTGGCCCAAACGCGCTCTACGTGTATAACAGCGCCGATTTTGACATCCCCGATTACACGCTTAATTATTTGAGAGATAAAAACTGCACACTTTTTGATATCCACAATTTTGAACGAAACTATAAAAAGAAAGCACTTGAGTATTACCGCAGTTTTAGCCCGCCGTCTCAGTTTGGGATGCGCCGGATTCAGTGTTTGCACGAAACAGGAATGGCTGGCGCGAGATATGGATTAAAACTTTTACGCGAAGACAGCTCCGTGACAAAAAAAGCAGATGAGGCCGTTGTTTCAGTGCTTGGTTACGGTAATGTGGGGATGGGCGCCATAGATGAATGCTACCGCCAAAAAGTGTCGAAAATCCATATTTTGGGAAGGATAAATACACATAAAGATAAAATCACACCTTTCCTGGAAGAAAGCAATCTTGTTGTAAACGGAGCCGAGCAGCCGGTTGAACTACGTGGCAATAATTATCTGGTTACTAATCAACATGTGAGGGATGTGCTCAAAAACGGTTCTGTAGTTATCGACCTGATTGGCGGCAGCGCCACAAACCGGAGTCCGGTGGAACCTGTGGTGGAATGTACGTACCTAACAGACCCGCATTTTGAGCAGGACGGCGTGTTGGTTTCCGCTCTTTGGGGTTGGCCAATGATGGGCATGATGCGCGAAACCGCCATCCGCTACAGCGGGCAGATTATTGATGTACTCTTGAATGAAGAAAAACTCATCGAAGGCATCAACGATCTCCCGCCCGGCGCAAAACCCGCGCTTGTATGTGGGCCGTTTTGAGGTTGATGTTTACTTTTAAACTGCTGGCCAAATCTAAAAAATATGAACTATCTGAGACTCGAAATCCCTGTATTGATGTTATTGTCCATCCTGCTCATCGTTTCCTGCCAAAACAGTGAAGAACAGGAAAGCAAACTTGATTTATTAGTGGATATGATGACAGGCTCCTTTGACAGCGCTGCCCAAGCCGAAACTGATGAGGAGTTTTTTGAGATTCACTTGCAGATGGTATCTGTTTGGGAGGATCGGGGGGATGGCCCCTGGCTTTATGTGGAGCAAGCAGCGGCAGGATATCTTGATCAACCCTACCGCCAGCGGGTCTACAGAATAATTGAACGTGATGATACAGTTTTTGAGTCACAAGTTTTTCTTTTACCCGACCCAGAACATTTTATTGGAGCATGGAAAAATGAAGATCCATTGGCCGAACTTTCCCCTTCCGAACTTATAAAACGCGAGGGCTGTTCTGTATTCCTGACCTTCAACGAAGCAGGTTTTTTTGAAGGTTCAACAAACGAACACGATTGCCCCAGTGATTTGCGCGGAGCTTCTTATGCAACTTCAGAGGTAATAATCTACCCAAATTATATGCTCACATGGGATCGTGGCTACGATGCCGACCACAATCAGGTATGGGGCTCAACCGGCTCAGGATACCGGTTTGACAGGAGTCAGTAAGTGCCGAATGTGGCAAAGTAATTAGTTTACATCTGGCGACCGCACCACCTAGTGAATTGTCAAGGGTGTGCTGTCTAAAAAGACCTGTCAGGTTTTTGCGCTTAGGTTCCTATTTACAATAAAATGACCCATAAAACCTGACAGGTCTGCGCCATATTAGACTTGACTTGACACTAGCGGCGGTTGAGCGGAGCCGAAACCAAAGCGGTTATTGAGCTATTTTCTATGGACAAACCAACTCTGTCATTAGTAGTGGAATGCCG
>SLDG01000153.1 GCA_007125355.1 Balneolales bacterium
CAAAAAATGAGAAATCCGCTAAATCTGCCGTAATTTGGTGGGTTATAGGTACCGTAATTATTGAAACGGCAATTGCATCTCTCGCTATTATGGCATTTAATCATTTCAACAGTTTGAATCCCGACAGCCTGTTTTTCCTTGCTGAAGAAAACAGTGAACGCATTATTTTGCACACTGCCAGATATGCAACCGAAATTGGTATCCCCCTTCTCGGTGGACTCTTTCTGATTTGCGCCGCAGTGGCCATCATTACCTCTACGGGAAATAGTTTTCTGCTTACCCCATCCACAAATTTAACGCGTGATATCTATCAGCGTTTTGTGCGTCCTAATGCCTCTGAAAAAGAAATTGTTGCTTTTCAACGCCTAATGGTGTTGTTTTTGGGGATTTTGGCCTGGCTTTTACTCACGCAATTCCGCACCATTTTGGATATGGCGTTTACCGCTTATACTATGATTGGAGCGGGTTTAACCCCGGCACTGCTCGCCGCGTTCTTGTGGAAACGGGTGACCGTAGCAGGTGGAGTTGCATCCATTGCTACGGGCATGACAGTAACGCTTGTCATCACTATTTTAAACTCTGTTGGTGAGCCGCTCATGCCGTTTGATTATATCGTGCTTCCCGCAGCCGGAGCGTCCATTCTGGCATTGATTGTTGTGTCGCTGATGACCAACCCCGATCCACCCGCAAAATGGGAGAAATTTTATCAAAAAGATGACAGCAGCTCACTTTAATCACCTATATAATAAGTACTTATAAACAAATTGCAATTTTAAACTTATGGATTTTTTTCCTGAATTTGACTGGTTTCTTTGGGTTATAATGCCCTTGTTAATTTTTCTGGCGCGAATAATTGATCAATCACTTGGTACTCTGCGCATTATTTTTGTTTCACGGAGTTTGCGAAAGTTAGCAGCCGTGGTGGGCTTTTTTGAATCTTTAATCTGGTTGATTGCGATAAGTCAGATCATCCAAAATCTTGAAAATTGGGTTTCTTTTATTGCTTTTGCAGGTGGATTTGCCATGGGTAACTATGTTGGTATCTATCTTGAAAATAAACTCGCAATCGGAATGTTGTGTCTTCGTATTATCACCCATGAAGATGCCAGCGAGCTTGTGGAAGAACTGAGGGAAAGTAAATATGGCGTAACCACCGTCTCGGCAACAGGCGCCAGTGGTAATGTGCGGTTAATTCTTACCGTAATTAAGCGAACCGACCTTGAAAAGGTACAGACAATTATCACAAAAAGAGTGCCCAAGGCATTTGTTTCTGTAGAGGATGTCCGCTCAGTTAAAGAGGGTTTCTTCCCGGCGCAGTCGGTTTCATTTCTTTCAAGGCTGAATCCCGTTAGAAAGTGATTTCAGCCAAATGATGGAAAACAACAAACTTCTGATTATCGGAAAAGTATGGCCGGAACCGGCTTCATCAGCAGCGGGAGTACGCATGGTTCAGCTTATAGGCTTGCTCAAAGAATCGGGATTTGATATCACATTTGCTACTTCGGCTCGTCAAACTCAATACATGCTGCAACCGGATAAATTAGGCGTAAGTTCACAAATAATTGAGCTGAATAATCCATCTTTTGACCGATTTATTGGTGATTTAAATCCCGCTTTCGTAATCTTCGATCGGTACATGACAGAAGAGCAATTTGGCTGGCGAGTCGCTGAAACATGTCCCAACGCTATTCGCATTTTAAATATGGAGGATGTACACTGTCTGAGGCTCGCCCGGCAGAGAGCGATTGAAACCGGTGTGGAATTTGAACCTAAAATGCTTCTCTTAGACGAAACAGCATTCAGGGAAATCGCATCTATTTACAGGTCAGATCTTACTTTGGTAATCTCCGAAGCGGAAATGGCACTGCTTAAAGAAACATTCGGAATCCCAGCATTTCTATTACACTATTTGCCATTACTTTGGGATGAAAAACCCGCCCCTAAAGCAACTAATCCAACATTCGAAGACAGGCAGGATTTTGTTACCATAGGTAACTTCAGGCATCCCCCTAACCTTGACAGTGTGTTCTATTTGAAGAAAGAAATCTGGCCATTAATCAGAAAAGAGCTTCCTGAGGCAAAATTACATGTGTATGGGGCGTATATTCCACAAAAAGCAGCTGATTTAAACGATAAATCGAGTGGTTTTCTAATCAGGGGCAGAGCTGCGGAAGTGAATCAGGTCATGGAGCAATCCAGAGTGTGCCTTGCTCCATTGCGTTTTGGCGCGGGGTTAAAAGGTAAAATATTCTCTGCCCTCGCGGCAGATACACCGGTTGTTGCCACCGATATAGGCGCAGAGGGGTTGTACAAAGACTCCGAAATTCCTGGAACAATCTGCTTGTCACCTAAAGTTTTTGCCCGTCAAGCGGTGAAGTTATATACCGATAAAACCTATTGGTCAACCTGCAGTGAAACTGGTAAGATGCTAATACAACAAAGGTTCAACAGATCACTTTTCGCCGACAAATTTACACAGAAATTGCATGCCCTTCAGGTTGTCTTCACAGAAAACCGAGAACAAAATTTTGTGGGATCCATGTTACAGCACCACAGTTTACTCAGTTCACGGTATTTAAGTAAATGGATAGTAGAAAAGAATAAAAAGCCGAATCAAATGTAAGAGTCGGCTTTCAGAAACAGAATCTTAGTATCTGTCGCGGCCACGGCCTTTGTTGAAATCTCTTCTTGGCGGCCGTTCTGTTCTTGGGCGGGCCTCATTTACTACAAGTGAGCGCTCCATGAATTCGGTGTCATTAAGTTCATCTATAGCTTTTCCGGCTGCTTCATCATCCATTTCAACGAATCCAAAACCTTTGGATCTGCCTGAAAATTTATCAGTAATGATATTAACGGATTGAACTTCTCCAAAAGCTGAAAAAAGTTCACTTATATCTTTTTCACTTGCCTGGTAGCTGAGGTTTCCTACGTATATGGTCATGGTATCTTATGTGTTAGTAAAACAAAACAAAAACAGAGGTGTATATGGGATTGGTGCTATCTAATGTTCAAAAATGACCCAAACAGTACGTATCCCCTTTCTGTTGCCCTATATTACGCTTTAATGTATCAAAATCAAAATTTTGGATGCACGATTGGTTAATACCTGTACAGATAAAAATCCGTCCTTACTATAATCGATTAAAGTATCTGTATAATCTATAAGTAATTTCTCAGGCATGGCTTAACTGCGCGACGATTGTGAGTTGCATACACTTTTAACCCATTCGCTGCTATCCTTCATATCTTCACGATCTTTCCAAATACCACTTTACTTATCAGCTAATCAATGAAAAAGTAAGCAGACTCCTATTTTACTACATATAGAAACCCAGAAGCGGTAAAAATGAAAATAAATTTCAGAAGATGATTAAATTAAGGGGCATCACTATTTATGAAACAATTGCTTTCAGACCACTCACTCCAACCTTCATTATCTAACACACGAAGGTGCCAGCAATATTCTTCACCATCATCAGCAAACTGTGTAACGGTGTGATTGTTATCTACACTATCTGTCATGCGGTGAAAAAATACTGTATTATCACCTTCCCTGATAATTCTTAGCCCATAATTTTCAGCATTTTCTACAGCTGCCCACATGAATGTTATGGTATTGCCAGGAATATAATCTCCATCAGAGGGAGAAATGAGTTCGATTTCAGTTGATCCTTCTTCCGGAACCGGGTGTGGTTCTGAGGTTCCTTCACAACTTGTGGCTGTTAGTGATAATAATAGTAGTGCAGCCAAATTTAATAATAATAACAGATTACTTTTACCAATCATCATGCTCCTCCTTTTATTTATTAAGGCAAGAAACATTGGGTAACTTCCCAAAAAATGTGCTTTTGTCTCTTGATATACACCATTAAAAATACTGATTTTTTAAACCTTAATCATCCTTAATCGGTGGTATCAAGGTAAATTTAAATATGTGTATGTATTGCTGCATTATCTTACTTGATCAACTCTGATCACGAAAATGACAAAGGTGCCTGCACTACCTATTAGAGCCGTAAAACCTCGACTACATGCCGGATTGAGTTGATTACTCTTTGCTCATCACGGAGCCAGCATTCTGCTACTAATGACAGAGTTAGTTTTTCCTTCGAAAATAGCTTAATAACCGCTTTGGTTTCGGCTCCGCTCAACCGCCGCTTGAGCATCTCTGTCATATCCATCAAATGTATTTAGCGTAAGCGCGGATATTATGGCCTCACCATGACGGGGTGGTGCGGAGGTTAGGTGTAAACAAAATATATACTTAGGATCGATCCA
>SLDG01000054.1 GCA_007125355.1 Balneolales bacterium
AAATCGCGGCAAGAGAAGCGATCAACTCGCCGTTGTTGGATGGCGTGAGCATAAGAGGTGCGAGAAATGTATTGGTGAATATTTCATCGGGATCAAACCTCGGTATGCGCGAAACCAATACCGCTACCAGAATTATTAAGGACGAAGCAGGAGACGGGGCCGAAATTATTCTCGGTACTGTTCTTGATGAGTCGTTCGAAGATGAACTACGCGTAACTGTTATTGCAACCGGATTCGAATTCGAGGATGGAAGCAAATTAAAGGCAGGAAACAACGGAGCGCCGACTGGAAGAAGAAACGCTTTTGAGCCAACTGAAAAGCCAAAAGCTCATGTTCCATTACATGGTGAAATTCCACGGCGTTTTGGAGCCACAAAGGGGTCAAAAGATTTTTGGAAGGGTGAGAAAAACTTGAAAAGCCTTGATTCACCAGCTATCCACAGGCGTGAACCTGTTGTGAGACAACTGAAGGAAGAAGAGCCCGAGGTTGATTTAAGCAACATGAATAAGGAAAAGAAAACAGCCTCAGGCGAAGAGTTCAACCGCATTGACAAAAAGAACTCTGAGCAACCCGCGTTCCTGCGCAAGATTATGGATTAACTTACCTTACTACAACCATAAAAGCCTAAATGGCTTTTAGATTGCTACTTCAAGGGAAGCTCCCTGACCCGGAGCTTCCTTTCTTTTTTTGTGGCTGGTTGTTAAAAATCTCTTAAATGCATCGTCATCCTGCCGTGTTCCGAGTAACCCGCAGCCCTTCGCCTTCGCTGCGCCGACGGACTATCCGCACATCCCGAGAGCGCTTATGAGCCATTATCAATCAATGGTTCGACTACATGCCGCATTGAATTGGTTGCTTTTTGCTTATTACGGGGCCGGCATTCCGCTACTAATGACAGAGTTAGTTTGTCCTTAGAAAATAGCTCAATAACCGCTTTGGTTTCTGCTCCGCTCAACCGCCGCTACAACATCTCTGTCATATCCATCAAATGTATCTGTCGTAAGCGCAGATATTAGAGCCTCACCATGACGGGGTAGTATCATTGACAGGTGTAAACAAAAACAATAATTTATTATCCCGAAACCTGCAACAGCCTGATTGAGGGATAGTCAATTATTCAATCTTCAATTCTTCAATTTTCAATTCTGATCCCCATCCCCTAAAAAAATTAAATTTGAGGTAATCAGATAAAAATATTAACATGAATCAAAAGCAATAGCATTTACAGCAAATTGGACTTTGTATGATTGAGTTTATTCTAAATAATAAAAAGGTTCGTGTTCAGCACCCGGCGGGTATGACACTTCTGGATTTTATCCGGTATGAGCAGAATCTGACCGGAACAAAAATCGGATGCCGCGAAGGCGATTGTGGTGCGTGTACGGTGCTTTTGGGCAGGCTTGTGGATGGAAAAGTCAAATACGATAGTATGACTTCGTGTATTACGCCGTTGGGAAATGCCCGCGCTAAGCATGTGGTTACGGTCGAGGGCCTGAATATGGACGAGCTCACCCCTGCTCAACGGGCTATTGCTGATTATGGCGGTACGCAATGCGGTTTTTGTACTGTGGGATTTGTAGTGTCGCTATCCGGCTATTGTTTAACTGCCGAAAATCCCACTGTAGAAAGTGTAATCAGTGCTATTGATGGCAATATTTGTCGTTGTACGGGATATAAATCCATAGAGCGGGGCGCCGCTGCATTGGCTGATCAGCTGAAACCCAAAGACCTCGAACATCCTGTAAAGTGGCTTGTGGATAACAACTTTATTCCGGGGTATTTTATGGACATCCCCAATAGACTGGCGGAGATTGAAAAACCAAAACCGAAAGCAACGGCTCCGGTGTTTGTCGGCGGGGGAACTGACCTCTATGTGCAGCGTCATGATGAACTCCATGATGAAGATATCGGCTTTTTGTTCGACAGAGATGAACTAAAGGGGATTTATCCTGATGGCAACAATATCGTAATTCGCTCGGCTGCTACGGCCACTGACATGATGCAGTCTGAGGTTATGAATACCATCTTCCCAAATCTTTATAAGCACATGAAACTGGTATCTTCTACGCCTATCAGAAATATGGGTACGATTGCAGGTAATTTTGTGAACGCCTCACCGATTGGTGACCTGACAGCGTATTTTCTTGCCTTGGATGCATCCATTATCCTCACAGATGAACAAAAAAACGAGCGTAAGATTAAGCTGAAAGACTTCTATCTCGGCTACAAAGTGCTGAACAAACAGCCTGGTGAATCCATCTCACATATCATGTTTGAAATTCCTTCAAAAACCATGCATTTCAACTTTGAGAAAGTCTGCAAACGTACGTATCTCGACATTGCCTCCGTAAATTCGGCTATGCTGGTTGAGGCAGAAAATGGTGTGATTAGCAGTATCAATATTTCTGCCGGTGGGGTAGGACCGACGCCCAAATTCCTCCAAAAAACCTGTGATTTTCTCAAAGGAAAAGAAATCACAGAAAGTATTCTATATGAAGCGAATGACATTATACAGGGTGAAATATCCCCGATAAGCGATGTGAGGGGAAGCGAATCCTACAAGCGATTGTTGCTAAGACAGCTTGTTTTTGCGCATTTCGCTGAATTATTTCCTGAAAGTATAAATCCGGGGGAACTCGTATGAAAAACATAGACTCAGCAGGCCACGTAACCGGTAAATCGATTTATTTGGATGATATTGTCACCCAGCGGGGCACACTTTGGTCGGTTGTGTTCGATTCCCCGGTGGCGCATGGCAAAATCCGAAGTGTGGATTATTCGAAGGCGTTACTTGTAGATGGCGTTGAACGCATTATTACCGCTGACGACATCCCCGGAGAAAACCAAATCGGTGGAATTTTTCCTGATGAACCACTTTTTGCCGATGGGGAAGTCCATTTTCAGGGTCAGCCCATAGCGTTGATAGTGGGAGAATCTGAATTGGCGTGCCGGAGGGCGAGGTCGCTTATTGAAATTGATATTGATGAAAAGCCAGCTATCACAGACCCCAGAGAAGCGCGAGCCAAGGGAGAAATCATCGGGCCGGTGCGGACGTTTGAAATGGGAGATATTGATGCCGCATGGGAAAAATGCGCGTATGTTTTTGAAGGCCGGGCCGACAGTAATGGTCAGGAGCACCTTTACATCGAATCGCAGGGCGCTTACGCTTATATGATGGAAAATGGCGCTGTTCGAATCGCATCTTCTACGCAGGGGCCGACGGCTGTTCAGCGAACCGCGGCGCGGGTGCTGGGAATCCCGATGCACAAAGTAGAAGTGGATGTGGTAAGGCTTGGTGGTGGATTTGGAGGAAAAGAAGACCAGGCAACCCCTTGGGCTGTTATGGTTGCCCTGGCTTGCAAGTTGCTGGATAAACCGGTAAAACTTTCGATGCACAGAATGGATGACATGCGCATGACCGGAAAAAGGCATCCGTACTCGTCAGATTACAAAATCGGCCTTGATAAAGAACTGAATATCGTTGCTTATGAGGCTGTATATCACCAAAATGCCGGTGCTGCCGCGGATCTTTCTCCCGCTGTACTCGAAAGAACGCTGTTTCATGGCACGAACAGTTACTTTGTTCCTAATGTAAAAGTTACGGGGATGAGTTGCCGTACCAACCTGCCGCCAAACACCGCTTTCAGGGGATTTGGAGGGCCGCAGGGAATGTTTGTGATGGAAAGTGCCATTGCGCATGCCGCATCAGAAATCGGAGTTTCTAACGATAAAGTCCAGCGAAAAAATCTGCTTAAAGAGAATGATGAATTTTCTTATGGTCAAATTGCAGAGCATGTACTTGCCGAAAAAAGCTGGGATGATCTTTTTGAAAGTCATGGCATTGAAAAAATCAGAAAAGAAGTAGATGATTTTAATGCTAAAAATACCGTTTTTAAGAAAGGCCTCGCACTTCAGCCGATCTGTTTTGGGATTTCTTTCACAAACACACCCATGAACCACGCCCGTGCATTGGTACATATTTATCAGGATGGAAGTGTTGGCGTAAGTACCGGAGCAGTTGAAATGGGTCAGGGTGTAAATACAAAGCTTCTACAAGTGGCGTATTCTGCTTTCGGGATATCTCCTGAGCGTGTGAGGATTGATACCACGAATACATCCCGTGTTGCCAACACTTCGCCAACCGCTGCAAGTGCCGGCGCTGACCTCAATGGCCGTGCACTGGAAATGGCGTGCAATAATTTGCTGGCAAGGCTGAAGGATATGGCAGCCAAAGAGCTTAAAGCGGATGCATCTT
>SLDG01000242.1 GCA_007125355.1 Balneolales bacterium
ACATCGTACTTGCATCCACAGAAAGAGATTCGGGGTTACGGGATATTTATACTCTGAATGTGAACACTACTTCTACAAGCAGGCTTACACAGAGTGATGCGTTTCGGTACAATTTCAGATTGAGTAATGATAAACGCTTTGTTGTGTACAGCAGCACCACCTGGAATATTCCGTCAGATATGTATGTAATGGATATTCGCAGGCCACGTAATAAAGAGAGGCTCACAAACTCTATTCCTGAGCGGTTCAAGGAAATTGAATGGCAGGAACCAGAGTACATACATTTTACCAGCCGTGACGAAGTAACAAGGCTGACTATGGATGTGCTAAAACCACACGATTTCAATCCCGAAGAAACATATCCGGTTGTTGTTTTTGCTCATGGGGCGGGTTCTTTGCAGAATGTTTTTCAGGGATGGTCAAGGAGTTACCCAAGAGAATACATGTTTCACCAGTATTTGAACAAACATGGATATGTGGTGGTTGAGGTTGATTTTCGTCATAGTACGGGCTACGGACGTGCATTCAGAGAAGATGTTACCAACTGGATGGGGAAGTACGAACTAGAAGATATCATCGACGGCTTAGAGTATCTGAACCGGCAGCATGGCTATCTGGATATGGAAAATATCGGTATTTACGGGGGAAGTTATGGCGGATTTATGGCTCTTTATGCCATCAGCAAAGCGCCTGATTACTTCCACGCCGGAGTAGCATTGCGTGCCGTTACTAATTGGGTTAACTACTTTCATGCGAATCCCGGATACACAAAGCCACGGCTTGGACATCCCGATGAATTTCCCGAACACTATGAGCGTAGCTCGCCTATATCTTATGCCGACACTCTTAGTCGTCCGGCTTTAATTCTGCATGGATTAGTAGATGACAATGTTGGCTTTCAGGATGCTGCCCAATACATCGACAGGCTCATTAGAAGTGGAAACACAAATTTCGATATGATGATGTACCCTTCTGAGCGGCATACTTTCACAGAACCAACTTCGTGGTATGACCAATATCTGCGTATCTTTAACTTTTTCGAACGGCATTTGAAGAGCGGGGAATGAGTGTTTTTATTAGAAATGAGCTAACCATTTACTCTATTTTCTTGCAGATTTAGTAGCCTTACGCTGAAAGTTCATAAGCTTTGCTCCAGACTTTTTTTCCTGAGCTTTTATATACTCATACAACTTCTCTAAATCATAGTCGAACTTAGACAAAAGTTCTTCTCTGTTCTTGCGTACTTCTGATATTATGTGATCTTGTTCCATACTTCTCTTAATATATTAATTCTTCGGGAGTACATATAACGGGTAATGTTATATTTTTACTATCCGATAATACTTCTATTTTCGAACGTATTGAGGCATTTGCAATGTGTTTAAAATTCCATGTTAATAAGTAGTCCATACCGTGAATTGCAGCAATTGCAATATACAGAGCATCTACCTTGGCATTTTTGGGAAATGGGGTTTCTTCGATTAGGAATTGTGCAAATTTCAATGCATCTGCTGTTAACTCAACAAGGTTTAATTTATTTATTATGCTCATTCTTTTTTTTACCGCTCGAATATCGCCTAACTTGGCCTCAGAGATTACCGTTTCAGAAATAAACAGCTTGTAGTTTATTTTTTCTGATTCCCACCAATCATTTGTAATCTTTTGTCGTCCTGCTGTAATTAAATCTCTCGATGGTCTGCTAGTTAGATAACTTACTACTGATGTTTCTAGGTAGACTTTCGGTTTCATACAAAAAACTCCTGAGCTAACTGAACATGATTTTAAAATAATATATCAATTTCCCACCAATCATTTTCAAAAAAGCACCTGAAATCGCCGCTAAAAATTAGTAACTTGTCAGCCATGACAAGCAACAGTTTAAAACCAATACTATCCGGTATTTACCATGTCTGAACACTACAAAGCACTTACCAGGAAATACCGTCCTGTTACTTTCGATGACATTGTTTCGCAGCAACATGTTAGCGAAACGCTAAAAAATGCCATTGAAGGCAACCGGCTTTCGCATGCCTATTTGTTTTGCGGGCCAAGAGGTGTTGGTAAAACTACTATGGCTCGTGTTTTGGCACGAACCATCAACGAAATTGAAACAAGCGTAGATGGTGAAGCGCTCAATCAAACGCTCAACATAATCGAAGTTGATGCGGCTTCTAACAATAAAGTTGAAGATGCCGGACGTATCAGAGAAGCCGTGAGAATTCCGCCTCAGTCGGGCAAATACAAAATCTTCATCATCGATGAGGTGCACATGCTCACCAAATCGGCCTTCAATGCCTTGCTGAAAACGCTTGAGGAGCCACCTGCACATGCTATTTTTATATTTGCGACCACCGAACCGCACAAGGTTCTGCCGACCATTCTTTCAAGAGTTCAGCGATTCGATTTTAAACCGATTTCCGTTACCGAAATTGTAGAACGGCTTAAAATCGTTTGTGAGCAGGAAAAGATTTCAATAGATGATGAATCCCTGCACATTATTGCCAGAAAAGCGGATGGCGCGCTGCGTGATGCTCTCGGGCTTCTTGACCAGGTCATTGCTTTTTGCGGGTCAGAAATCAACTATGCTGAACTGCAAAAAACGCTGAACGTAGTTGGCACAGACCGGCTCTTTGAGTTAACAGAGCACATAAAAAACTCAGATTCACACGCGGGAATAAAACTCGTTAACCAACTCCTGATCGACGGCCATGACATTCAGGAATTTCTTATTGCCCTAACCGAACATCTGCGTAATCTGCTTCTCTCGGTTGACAAAAGAAATATGTTTGCCATAGAAGCCAGCGATGAAGTTAAACAAAGGCTTGCGGAAAGCGCCGGATTTTTTACTGAAGAGGATCTGCTTCGAATGCTTCACATTGTCCATGAAGCTCAATTCAAAATCAGAGAGGCGCAGCAGCCGAAAATCCTGCTTGAAATTACCGTACTTAAGCTCATCAGAATGGAGCGCTCAGAGGGGTTAAAGGCGCTTCTCAAAGAAATTAACCTTTTAAAAAAAAGTTTAGGTGAAGGGGCATCAATTCCCTCAAAAAGCAGTAATCCGGCACCAACTCCGTCTGCTCGGCCAACTAAACCTGCTGCAAGTGCCGGACAAAGTAAGCCAACAGTAAATGAACCGGTTTCGAGAGTTTCAGATGTTACAGCATCGCAGAATCCTGAACCCGGTAAAAGCATGTTTGGCAACGCGTCGCTTTCGGGATTGCGCCCAAGAAACGGATTAAAACCGCTCAAGAAGAAAGAAGAAAAGCCTGAAAACGGTAATGCTGAGATTTACGAGGGAAATCTGGCTCTTGCCGTTTCATACGACAAGGCAGAGGATCAGGAAAAGGAAAACATCCCAAAAAAACAAACGGTTTACCTGCATGAGGTAAGCACAATTTGGGAAAAATATATCGATGGACTGAACGAAGCAGTACCCTCATTCGTGCGTATAACTTTGCAAAGCACAAAACCGATTGATGTTAAAAGTAAAGAACTGATCCTGCAGTGTAACGATGATCTTGCAGCACGGCTGATAGAGGAGCACCGGGAAACGTTGGCTGATAATTTAGAGGGGATTATGGGGCAAAAACTGCGCCTCCGGTGTGTAGTGCGTGAAAGTGAGAAAAAAGCTCCAACCGAAGACCCATACACCCGATTCAAAGAACTTCAGAAAAAAGATCCCAGAGTAAAGACAATTGTGGATTTATTCGGAGCAGAGATCGAATATGTTATTTAAGAACTATTATGCGTTAGTTGAATGACTGTGGTACTTTTTCTGTTTGATACCTAAAGCACAGTTTTAATATTATTTGGGATGTTTATCCCTTCAAAAAATTAAGGAGAAGCATAGAATGCAAAATATGGCAGATATTTTCGGGAAAATGAACGAGTTCCAGCAAAAGCTAAAAGAAGCGCAGGACAGGCTCGGAGAGATTGAAATTAGCGCAGAGGCAGGCGGGGGAATGGTAAAAGTAACCGCAAACGGGAATCGTCAGGTTACCTCTATCAAGCTTGAGAAAGACATTATTGATCCTGAGGACGTGGATATGCTCGAGGATTTAATTATCGCCGGTGTGAATAAAGCCCTTGTGGAAGCAGACCGCGCCGCAAAAGAAAAAATGCAGGAAGTTACCCGCGATTTAATTCCTGGTGGTGGACTCCCCGGCATGGACTTAAGCAAATTCGGCCTGTAATCGGGACGCTATTTCTTTTTATTTTACTGCATGCAAATTACATCTGAAACGCTTGAAAGAGC
>SLDG01000057.1 GCA_007125355.1 Balneolales bacterium
CCTGAGAAATATCCCCAGCTTACCGTCAGGGTTTCCGGTTATGCGGTAAACTTCAACAAGCTTACCAAAGAGCAACAGCGGGATGTTATCACCCGTACATTCCACGAATTCAATTAACCCGGATATAAAGTCCCCATTTTAGAAATTATGAAAAATGTAACAGGTTATATCCACTCCAGAGAATCTGCCGGCACGCTTGACGGGCCGGGTGTTCGACGCGTATTGTTTTTACAGGGATGTCCGCTTAATTGCTTGTACTGTCATAATCCCGATTCGCGCCCGTTCAGGTGTGGTTACAAAACTGATGCCTATACCGAGCTTCGCGAGATAGCCAAGCACAAAGATTACCTGATTAAAACCGGCGGTGGCGTTACGCTATCGGGTGGAGAGCCATTGAGTCAGCCTGAATTTGTGAAGACCATTTTCGAAGGATGCAAACTTATGGGCATTCATACCGCGCTGGATACTTCGGGCTTTCCCGGTCAACGTGCAGATGACGAGCTTCTTTCATACACAGATTTGGTTTTGTTGGATATTAAACATATCAGGCCGCATGATTATAAGATACTGACAGGTGTAAAACTTGAGCCTACGCTTGAATTTGCACGCCGTTTGGCAGAAAACAACATTTCGGTATGGATAAGGCATGTACTCGTTCCCGGCTACACCGATAATGAAGAATCTTTGAATGAACTGGCCGAATTTGTACGCTCACTTGGTAATGTAGAGCGCGTGGAAATCCTCCCATATCACAAAATGGGCGAGTACAAATGGAAAGAACTTGATATTGAGAACAAACTTATGAATATTCAGGAGCCTGATTCATGCATGATTGCCGGTGCAAAAAATGTGCTGAAGAAATCCGGCGTGATGGTTTTATGATAGTATAACATAACTTAACAGTGCTCAGTTTTCTCGATAAAAAACATTCGGTGGCCAAACCGGGCCACAGTCGCTGGCTCATTCCACCGGCCGCCTTGGCTATTCATTTGGCAATAGGACAAGTTTATGCGCTCAGCGTGTTTAATTTGCCATTAACCCGTGTTGTTGGCATTACCGAATCTGTAGCTGCAGATTGGCGGCTTACTACGGTGGGATGGATTTTTTCCATCGCTATTGTTTTTTTGGGATTATCTGCCGCCTTATTTGGTAAATGGCTCGAAAGGGAAGGGCCGCGAAAAGCCATGTTTGTTTCGGCCTTATGC
The DNA here is from genome assembly GCA_007125355.1 of Balneolales bacterium. Classification (GTDB taxonomy): domain Bacteria; phylum Bacteroidota; class Rhodothermia; order Balneolales; family Cyclonatronaceae; genus SLDG01. Next base: position 1,206 of record SLDG01000057.1, read on the forward strand.
TTTAGCGGTGGATTTCTTGTGTCAGCCCTCGGCGTTTATCTCCACAACATTTGGTTGGTGTATTTGGGGTACGGGGTTTTTGGGGGGATAGGATTGGGGATTGGTTACATTTCGCCCGTTTCCACGCTGATTAAGTGGTTTCCGGATCGTCCCGGTATGGCCACAGGAATGGCGATTATGGGATTTGGAGGTGGCGCGATGATTGGCTCCCCGCTTGCCGTAAGTTTACTCGACCGCTTCAGCTCGGCGACATCTGCCGGAGTTTGGGAAACAATGGTGGTGATGGGATTGATCTATTTCTGTCTGATGATGATTGGTGTTTTTCTGGTACGCGTTCCAAGGGAAGGGTGGAAGCCGGAGGGATATACACCCGCATCTAACGCCGGCAAAATGATTACCGATAACCACGTGGATGCCGACACGGCTCTGAAAACAAAACAGTTCTGGCTGCTTTGGGTGATGCTCTGCGTAAATGTAACCGCCGGAATCGGCGTGCTGGGTCAAGCTTCGCCTATGATTCAGGAAATGTTCTCTGCCACCATCACTGTACAGGATGCCGCGCTGTTTGTGGCATTGCTGAGTTTTTTTAATCTGATCGGACGCTTCATTTGGTCATCTTTCTCAGATAAAATTGGCCGTAAAGTTACTTATGGCATTTACTTCGGCCTGGGGCTCATGCTTTACGCGCTCATCCCAACGCTCGGAAAATTCGACACCGCATTCTGGTTCATTGCCGCATTCGCGCTGATCATGACTATGTACGGCGGAGGCTTCGCAACCATTCCGGCTTATTTACGCGATTTATTCGGCACCTTTCAGGTTGGCGCTATCCACGGCCGTCTGCTCACCGCCTGGTCAACCGCCGGTATTCTGGGCCCGGTACTCATCAACTACATCCGTCAGGCTCAGGTAGATGCCGGAATCCCCGCCGCTGACGCCTACTCCATCACCATGTACATCATGGCCGCCCTGCTCCTGATAGGCTTCTTGTGTAACCTTGCAATTCGGGAAGTGGATGAGAAATATCATTTGAAGTAGGGGTGGGGATCGAAGGATATGTGATTATTACTAAAATGTGATGGGGAAATCATTGAGGCAATTGGTGCGTGTAACGTTTTAGTGTTTCTGCGGCGTGGAGATGTATTAAGTAATTGGTCAACAGACAATTATACGTCCGCACGAATTGTGAGTTATACTATGCTAATCTTCATTTTTTAAGTGTTCGTTCTTTTAGTTTCTTTTCAATACTCAAAATTTGCAAGTATGATGGTAACATTCCAGAAAACAAAACCAGGATTCCTACACTAAGAAGAGGATCAAATTCATTGCCAGGTGAGATGGCTATAAAAATTAAAGATAGCAGGTAGATTATAAACACAATTAGTACAGTAAAAAAAACTGCGCGATGTGTTTTCCTACGAGCTTTTAAATTCACAACTTCATTTGGATCATTTTCCATAATCAATGCTTTTTTATTATTTGATTACAGGTGATAATTTATCAGTACGATGATTTTCAAACATTTCTATAGCAGCACGAACTACACTGATGTAAGCAATACCAAAGGCCAAAAAGCCATACGACAGTCTCCCAATTATAGATTCAGTGTATACTATTAGACCAAGTAGTCCCCAAATAATGAAAAATAAAGCTATACCCATCATCAAAACAAGAACCTTTTTCCCTTTTTGGGGATCTTGCCAAACTTTTTTCGAGAATGAATTTTGTGTTTTTGATGGGTCTTGAAGCGTTGAGAAACTTACCCCGAGGCCAAGCATGAAGAGAGATAAATTCCAAGAGTTGTATCCCAATTCAAGCACATCCCCAATCTCTACACTTAAAACTGAATTCTTTATTAATTCAATTATTTCATAAATGGATAAACCTATGAATACAATACCTGCAAAGTAAAAAATGTACTGCAAGTAACTTACTAAATCAAATACACTTCTGTAGGAATTCATTTTTTTATTTTAGATTAAGGATTAGTTTAAAAATAGCATAACTTATCAACATCGCGCCTTTGGGTTCAGGTTTCAAAAAAAAGACTTTAAAATCTAAACGATGCTTTTCTTTAAAGGTAGCAAAAAAAACTCAATCCATGTCCGGTAATGTCGGCAGTTGCCGGGGATTGGTGAAAGTAACGGTTTTTTTTAGCTGTCGGTTCATGAATCAGCGTTAGCGGGTAGTCTTGTCAGTCATGTCCATCAACTAACGCGGATAAAGCCAGACAGCCATTTCATAGCTGGAAGATCCCGCACAGCGCTGTTGAAATCAGAGATGGTTTCAGCTAATGGATGCGTGCGCTTGCGGGATGACATCGGTGCTTATGCTAATGTCTTACCCACCAAATGCATCAAGCAAAAACGCGCATAATATGATTGTCTCACCATGAAGAGGTGGTTTGGTGGGTTATGTGTAAAAAAATAGCCGCCCCTTTACAGAGACGGCTATGTGAGATTCAGGATTTATAAACGGATCAATTTCTAATCGGGAAATCAGGCCTGTCGGGGAGTTGGAATCCTTCGGTTTCGAGAAGACGCAGAATTTCTTCGATGCCCCGGTTGAGCTGATCGTCGATTCCGTCGAATTCACGGGCTGGATCGTTGTCGATTTCGATGTCGGGATCGACGCCGTAGCCTTCTATGATCCATTCGGTGCCTTCGATATTGAAAAGGCCGAACTCCGGACGGTTAAGCGTGCCGCCGTCCACAAACGGCAGTGAGCCCCGGATACCGATTACACCACCCCATGAGCGCATCCCGATGAGCGGGCCGAGATTGTGCTGACGGAATCTGAATGGGAAAATATCCCCGTCGGATGCAGAATGTTCATCCAGGAGCGTGACCATCGGGCCGAGTATCATTTGTTCCGGATTTGGCCTTGGTGATACGTTGCGCGGTGCACTTACCATGGCAATTTCACGGCGCAGGCGTTCTATAATCATGGGCGAAACATTTCCTCCGCCGTTTCCTCGAACGTCAATTATCAGGGCTTCCTTGCGCAGCTGTGGGTAGAAGTGCTTCACAAATTCATTCAATCCGCC
>SLDG01000211.1 GCA_007125355.1 Balneolales bacterium
AGCAGGTATTTATTTGCCTGAAGTCGCTAAGAAAAAAGCGGCAGAAGTATTAAAGAATGAAGAAAAAGAAAAAGAAAAAGAAAAAGAAAAAAAAGAAACTGTAACAAAAGACTCAAAGTCAGAAGATAAAGCTTCCGAAAAGAAAAAAGCGGACGATGCGCCTGCAGTGCCACCGGTTATACAGAAGAAGGAGAAGCAAAAAGAACCTGATGAAACTGTAATAAAACCTAAGAAAAATGAAGCTGCTGAGGAAGCAAAGGAAGAAAAATTAAGGCAGATTAGAGCAGGAACAAGCTCCAAATTGGCAACTGAGCGTAAAAAAGTAAATTGGAGCGAAACCAATAAAAAGATTAATGCGGGCAAAAACAACAAAACTGCACTAATTGCTGCAATTGTAATCTTTTTTATTCTGTTAATTTTGGGTTATGGTGTGTATCATTTTATTCAATCTTCGGATAACACAGACACAGCCAGCGACAACATTGTTACTAACGAACTTGCGCTAAACAACGATGTTTTTGAACATGAAATCGCTTTACCGGAAGACACAACACTATCTGATACACTTGATGCACCGCTGCCTCCAGACCCTGCAATCAGCACTGATACTGTTTTACCAGATACCCTCTATATAGAAGTATTCGCTGCTTTTGGCAATCTTGAGCCCTTCAGGGTACGTTCTGATACTTTTGAGAACAGAAGGCCCTATTGGGTAGAAGTCGGTAAAGCCATGCGTATTTCTTTTATTGATGAGATTCATCTGTATAACCATAGAGACAGAATGCTGATTCTGTATGATGGCAGGGTTATTAATCAATTTGCGGATGAAAACCCCGCCGAACAGCGGGTTACCATTACAAGGGAACAGTTTCTTGATGATGCCGGTTTAGCTGGTTTCACAACCAATTTACCGCAGGGAGTTCGTCCTCCTACTGAGGTAATTGATCGGCCTATAATTATGAATTAATGAAATTGACGAAGCTGGAAGCCGAGAAGAAGGTATCCGAACTAAAAAAATTGCTAAATCAGGCAAATGAGGCGTACTATCAGGATGCCAAGCCGATAATGAGTGACCGGGAATTCGACCATAAGCTCGAAGCGTTGCTTGAAATCGAACTTGAATTTGGGTTACAGACGCCCGATTCGCCCACAGTACGAATTGGCGGAGCTCCAACGAAAGTATTTAACAACGTCACGCATCCTATACCGATGCTAAGTTTGTCAAATACGTATAATTTAAACGAACTAAGGGATTTCGACAGGCGTGTAAAATCCCTGCTTGGCCACGACAATTACACGTACAATGCAGAGCTCAAATACGATGGTATGGCACTTCGTCTGCGATACGAAAATGGCCATCTTGTTCTTGGAGCAACACGCGGCGACGGCACGACGGGAGATGACATCACCGCTAATGTGCGAACGATTAAAGACATCCCACTGAAATTACATGGAGATGTGCCGAAAATTGTTGAAATCAGAGGGGAAGCATTTATGGAGCTTGAGTCTTTCGCTAACCTCAATGAACAGAGAGAAGAAGCCGGCGAGCAAACATATGCGAATCCCAGAAACTTTACTTCCGGATCACTAAAAACGCAGGATCCAACCATCGTAGCGCAGAGGCCGGTGCGATTTTTTGCTTATGATCTTTTGTTGGATGATGCAGATGAACTCACTCAATCCGAAAAGCTTGATATGCTGGCAAATTTTGGGTTGCCGGTTTGTGATATCAGAGCCAAATGCGATACGATAGACGAGGTTTGTACTTTGATCGAAGACTGGGGCAAGAAGCAGCATACGTACCCTTTTGAAACGGATGGTGCCGTGATAAAGGTGAATGAAGAAAAATACCGCGAAATTCTTGGTCAAACCGTAAAAGCGCCGCGATGGGCTATAGCGTATAAGTTTGAATCGGAGCAGGCAGTGACCAAAATTACGGACATCACACTCCAAGTTGGAAGGTTAGGCACTATAACGCCGGTTGCTGAGCTTGAACCGGTTCTACTTGCCGGAACAACAGTTAAGCGAGCATCTTTACACAACGAAGATGAAATTAACCGGAAAGACATTCGGATTGGTGATACGGTAATGATAGAAAAAGCCGGTGAAATCATTCCGCAGGTCATTAAAGTTGTGAATCCTGATGCTCCAAATAGAAATGAGCCATTTCAATTTCCACGGGTTTGCCCTGCTTGCGGATCAGAATTGGTTCGTGTTGAAGGCGAAGCTGCATGGAGATGCATTAATCCTAAATGTCCTCCGCAGGTTCGAATCCGTATTCAGCATTTTGCCAGCCGCGATGCAATGGATATTGAAGGACTCGGAGAAGCAGTGGTTGATCAGTTAGTTGAAAATAAATTAATTGAAACATTTGCCGATTTGTATGAATTAAAAGCTTATGAGATATCTCAGTTAGAAAGAATGGGAGAAAAAAGCGCGATGAAATTAATCGAAGCTATTGATAAATCAAGAAACCAGCCCTTTGAGCGGGTTTTATATGGTTTGGGGATTCGCTTTGTCGGGAATAAAGTGGCAAAAGACCTCGCTGCGGCGTTTAAAAATATCGACGCGCTTTGTAAAGCAACTGCGGAGGAACTTACTGAAGTCGACTCCATAGGACCGCGTATTGCCGATTCTGTAACCGGCTTTTTTTCCTCAGAAGAAAATACTGAACTAATTGAAAGGCTCAGAAACTATGGGCTAAAATTTAAAAGTGAAGGCGATTCTGAAATTTCGGATAAACTTTCAGGCCAAACTTTTGTAATTACCGGTACGCTTCCCACACTAAAAAGAAACGAAGCAAAAGAATTGATTGAGATGCATGGAGGTAAAGTAACCGGTTCGGTTAGTAAGAAAACCGATTATCTGCTTGCCGGAGAAGAAGCGGGCTCAAAATTAGACAAAGCAAAAAACCTTGAAGTCCAGATTATTAGCCAAGAAGAATTATTTGAATTAATCAAATAAACCAGTATCGTTAAGCTGAAAAAAAGCAAAATAGTATTTGATAACAGAAAGAAAAGCAACCTGATTATGAAATTTAACATACACAAGGAAGATCAATACTCGATATTATCACCTGAAGGCGAGAAACTCGACTCTGCCGCCGCTCCTGACATGAAAAGCAATATTATTTATTTGTCGAATGCCAATCAGGAAGGGCACTTGATTATTGACCTTAGTAAGGTAAACTTTGCTGATTCAAGCGGTTTAAGTTCTCTTCTTTTAGCCAATCGGATTTACAGAGACACAGACCGTACTCTTGTTCTTTGCAGCCTTCACGAACGAATTAAAAAACTTATTGAAATCTCACAATTAACATCGGCCTTCATCATTAAAGCTGATCGAGCCGAAGCCGAATTACATATCCTGGAAAACACAAGTCAGGATGATATCTAAATAAAATTAAATTGGAGTTATTTGGTGCGTTAGGAAGCATAGATATTATAATTATTGCTTCCTATTTGCTGTTATGCATAATTATAGGACTGTATGCCGGTGGGAAACCGGGTGATGCCGCAACGTATTTCCGAACCGACGGGAGCGTTAGTTGGTGGGCTGCGTCTTTTTCAATTGTTGCTACCGAAACCAGCTTACTCACAGTTATTTCCATTCCTGCCGTTGCTTATGGTGGAAGCTTGGTATTTCTACAGCTTGTAGCCGGATATATTATCGGTCGTATATTCGTATCCCTCTTTATACTTCCCTCCTATTTTCAGGGAAATCTGTTAACCCCCTACGCTTATTTCGAGACCCGCTACGGAAAAGGATTTAGAAAACTGGGATCAGTTGTTTTTTTAGGAACGCGATTACTTGCCGATGGTGTCAGACTATTTGCCGCTGCCATCCCCCTGAAAATGATAACTGGCCTCGATTATGTTACCTCCATTTCCATTATAGCAGTTCTAACACTCGCATATACTTACCTTGGGGGTTTACGATCCGTAATTTGGATAGATGTCCTTCAGTTGCTCGTTTATAGCCTCTGTGCCGTTTTTATACTGGTGTTCGCATGGAATTTTATTGATGGCCAAATTGTGCAGCAACTAATAGAGGACCAAAAACTGATTGTCATTCAGTTGCCGACTTCTTTATCAGATATTTTCTTTACGCCGTATAATCTAATCGGGGCTTTGCTTGGGGGGATATTTCTTTCGATGGCATCTCACGGCACCGACCACCTCATCGTGCAGCGATTGCTGGCTTGTGGAAATCTCAAAACAGCCCAAAAAGC
>SLDG01000167.1 GCA_007125355.1 Balneolales bacterium
AGTTGTTAATGGTGATTATGATTTATAGCATAGGATGCGTCTGTTATCCCGACAGCGGTCGGGATGTAGGTTCGAGTCCTACCCGGGGAGCAAAACTTAAGGCTGTAAATCACAATTCTGATTTATGGCCTTTTTTTACAGCTCATCTAACTGTTACACAATCTAACCATCAGTTCGTCACACTGAGCAGCCGAGCCTCACTGCTGGCTAAGGTAAACTAAATTTATCTCGGCGTCGTCGAAGTGTTGGTTGAACAACCCTTGAGCTCACCAAAGCTTCAATCACCAATGGTTCGACTACATGCCGGATAACTATGGTTGCTTTTAGCTTATTACGGAGCCGGCATTCCGCTACTCAGAGTTAGTTTGTCCATAAAAAATAGCTCAATAACCGCTTTGGTTTCGGCTCCGCTCAACCGCCGCTGCAAAATTTCTGTCATATCCATCAAATGTATCTAGCGTAAGCGTAGATATTAGGGCCTCACCATGACGGGGTAGTGTCATTGACAGGTGTAAACAAAAATAATAATTTATTTTCCCGAAACCCGAAACCCGAAACCCGAAACCCGAAACCCGAAACCTGCCAGGCTACGCCCGCAGGCAGGCCCGAAACCCCATCCCACCTCAAAATTAATCATGGCTATTTACATCATTTTCATGTATTCTTGAGGCGATGTGCGAATCAGGTAGTATCAAATTCACATTATCTGATACAAAAAAATAAATTATCATATCAACCAAAGTAGATTTAAATATGAAAGCATCTTCGAAATTTGCAAGCCTGATTGGGCTTTTTATAGTAGTCTTTTTTTTGTCTTCATGTGCCCAGCTTCAGGAGCTTAGTGGACAATTTGGCGGAGAACTGCCGTTAACAGAAACTGAAGTTGTAAACGGATTAAAAGACGCTCTTGAAGTAGGAGCAGTCCGAGCCGCAAATCAGGCATCGGCGCAGGGTGGCTTTCTTGACAACGAGCTTCTTTTTATCGCATTCCCGCCGGAAGCCAGGCGTGTGGCTAATACACTCAGAGACATAGGAATGGGCAGTCTTGTAGATAATTTCGTGACTACATTAAACAGGTCAGCCGAAGATGCATCAAGGCAGGCGGCAAATATTTTTGGTAATGCTGTTCGTGAAATGACCATTCAGGATGCATTCGATATTCTTTATGGCGATAGTAATGCCGCCACCGAATACCTTAGACGCACTACATCCAGCCAGTTGATAGCTGCATTCACGCCTGTAATTAGCACCGCTCTTGATAACAACGAGGCCACCCGCTATTGGACAGACATCACAACTGCCTATAATCAATTGCCGTTTGTAACTCCTGTAACAACCGACCTTGTGGAGTACACCACAAACAACGCAATGGAAGGATTATTTACGTTGTTAGAAGATGAGGAAAGAGCTATCAGAGCTGACCCTGTAAAACGAACGACTGATATTCTGCGCCGTGTTTTTGGACATTCTTCTTTACAGGATTGATTGCCTGAATAACGCAGTTAAGCTTATTCTTTTAGATTTGGTTTTACAGCAAAGACATTTCGCTTTAAACCGCTGAACTTTGTTCGTTTAACCGGATTTTTCCTGAACATCTTTTTAAATTCGTGGAGATTTAATTCCTCCCAATAATCGATGTTATTGTCAAGCAATTCAGGTCTTGCAAAAAGCCGTTCTTCACTACCGGAGGCGGCTTTTCTGTTCCATGGGCAAACATCCTGACAAATATCACATCCAAAAATCCAATTACCCAGCTTTTCATGGTATTCAGCCGGGATTTCCTCACGCAGTTCAATGGTGAAATAGGAGATACACTTGCTGCCATCAACTTTATAAGGCTCATAGATGGCATCGGTAGGGCAGGCATCGATGCAACGGGTACATGTACCGCAATGGTCGGTCACAGGGCTATCGTACTCAAATTCAGCATCGACAATTATTTCCCCCAGAAAAAACCATGAACCTTCTTTTCTGTTCAACAAGTTTGTGTGCTTACCCATCCATCCAAGTCCTGAGCGTACTGCCCATGCCTTGTCGAGTACCGGGCCCGAATCTGTAAATACTCTGCCTTCAAGCCCGCCATTCACTTCCCGTGTGAACTCAAACAGCTTATACAGTTTATCCTTTACAACAAAATGGTAATCTTCGCCAAGAGCATATTTTGATATTTTAGGATTGGATTCATCAGCGACATGCTTTTTTGCCAAATCAGGCTGATGATAACTTAAAAGTACGCTAACCACACTTTTTGCACCCGGAACCAGCTTTGTAGTATCAACTCGTTTATCAAAATGATTTTCCATCCATTTCATGGAACCGTGCATGCCACCGTGAAGCCATGCCTCAAGATTACGCGCCTCATCCTCAAGAAAACCGGCTTTTGAAAATCCACATCCCTCAAAACCGAGTTCCATCGCTTTTTCCCTGACAGCCTGTGTTAGTTTTTCCTTGTTGGTCATTTTTAGGAAAAGTTGGACGGGTTTTGCTTATTTGAAATTTGAATTGGTTTAAAAATACTAATGTTACTCAATATTGTTTAAGCGTAGACCTGTCAGGTTTTGAAGACAATTTCTTCATCTATTTAAACTGAACTTGAAAACCTGACAGAACTTTTATGATAACTTACTGTTAGAATTACACTAAACCAAATTGAGTGAAATGATGTGTCATGTGTTTAGAATGAAACGTCTTCCATTGGCTAAAACTTAAATCACCAAATGCCGGATTGGTAACAAGTGCATCCGGGTTTTCTTTGAAATAGGCTTGAAAAGCAGCATAGGCTGATTTGAACTCTTTAACGGCTTCTTCAAACGTCTTGAAACGAAGTGGAGGTACATCATCACCAACAACCGGACTCACAAAGTTGCGAGGCATTGGTTTGTCACTCTCAAGAAAAGCCTGCATGGCGGGCAGACGATTTTCGGGGGTATAGCATTTAACCTTAACCTTACCTGCGCTAATCCACAGTGTGGCGGAAAGATGCTCTACCATGTGTTGTGCGGTCATTTTTCCCCATTGAGGTTCAGTATCCGCTTTCAGATCGTCAATTTTGCTTATTAAACTATCAAGAGTTTCCATACGATATTATCCTATCGGGTTAGTTTTTTGTACTGAATTCTGTGAGGCTGATCATCTGAGATTCCGAGCCTTTGTTTGCGGTTTTGCTCGTACTCTTCGTAGTTGCCTTCGAACCAGTAAACCTGACTATTGCCTTCGTAAGCGAGAATATGCGTGGCAGTTCTGTCGAGGAACCACCTGTCGTGGGAAATGATAACCGCACAACCGGCAAATTCAAGCAAAGCTTCTTCAAGCGCCCGAAGAGTATTTACATCGAGGTCGTTTGTAGGCTCATCGAGCAACAACACATTGGCGCCTTCCTTCAGCATTTTTGCCAAATGCACACGATTTCGTTCACCACCGGAAAGCTCCGTAACTTTCTTCTGTTGATCACTTCCACTAAAATTAAACCTGGCTACATACGCTCTGGAATTGACTTCTCTGTTCCCCAGTTTGATGATATCCTGACCACCGGAAATTTCTTCCCATATAGATTTAGACGGATCAAGCGGGCGGTTTTGATCGATATATCCCAATTTTACGGTATCGCCGATCTGTAATTCGCCGTTATCGGGTTTTTCTTCCCCAATAATCATTTTGAATAAAGTGGATTTTCCCGCTCCATTCGGCCCGATGATTCCTACAATGCCACCGGGAGGAAGGCTGAATTCCAGATTTTCGATGAGAAGGCGGTCACCATAGCCCTTGTTCAGGTTTTTAGCAACAATCACTTTGTCACCCAGCCTTGGTCCAGAAGGGATAAATATTTCGATGTCTTCTCTGCGTTTTTCCTGCTGTTCTGAGAGCATTTGCTCATAAGATGCAATTCTTGCTTTGCTCTTGGCACGTCTTCCTTTAGGATTTTGACGAATCCACTCTAACTCGCGCTGTAGTGATTTTTGGCGCTGAGATTCTGACTTTTCTTCCTGTTCAAGGCGTGTTTTCTTTTGCTCCAGCCATGAGGTGTAATTGCCTTTGAACGGAATACCTTCTCCACGGTCGAGTTCCAGAATCCAGCCGGCAACATTATCGAGGAAGTAACGGTCGTGAGTTACGGCAATTACGGTTCCTTCGTAGCGCGCAAGGTGTTGTTCCAACCATGCTACAGATTCGGCATCGAGGTGGTTTGTGGGCTCATCTAAAAGGAGCACATCGGGCTTTTTAAG
>SLDG01000218.1 GCA_007125355.1 Balneolales bacterium
AAAATCGTTGTTTTCTTCCTTCTTCGACTGCATTATGCGAGGTGTAGGTGATAAGTTCTTCCGGCTTGCCAACTTTGCGCATCACATCATCGCAGGCATCCATACAAGCTGTACAGTTGATACATTCGAGTTGGATTCCGTTTCGGATATCTATGCCCGTTGGGCAGACTTTTACACATTGTTCGCAGTCAATGCAATCGCCTAAATTCTGTGGAGATGAAGCATCGCGCGGTTCATTGGTTACAACGCCGTCAATTCTTTTTCTAACACCGGCCTTGGCTCTTTCTTCGCCTCTGGCAAAATCGTACGTAACGGCAATGCTATCATTATCTACCAGTACTGATTGGAGCCTGCCATAAGGACAAGCAACGATACAAACCTGTTCTCTGAACCGGGCAAAAACACCATAAAACACCAAGCTGAAAATAATAATAGCAATAAAACCGGCAAGGTGTTCTGTAGGCGGAGAACTTACAATTGCAAACACCTCGTCTTTTCCGATAACATACATTAGAAAAACATGGGCTATCAAAAATGCCAGGCCAAAGAAAATGAAATGCTTGGAGCCTTTTTTGATGATTTTCTCCCGATTCAGCGGAGATTTATCGAGTTTTTTCTGAGCGATGTAATCCCCTTCAATCCAATACTCGACTTTTCGGAAAAGCATTTCCATAAAAATGGTTTGAGGACACACCCATCCGCAAAATAATCGTCCCCAAATAGCAGTAAACAAGACAATAAAAATGATGAACGTAATCATTGCCAGGAATAAGAGATAAAAATCCTGTGGCCAGAATACGACACCGAAAATGATAAATTTTCTTTCTAATATATTGAGCAACAGAAGCGGATTTCCGTTGATGGTTATAAACGGGCCGGCAAAAAGAAAGCCCAGCAAGAACCAGCTGAGTACATTTCTGATGTTATAATAATAGCCCGATGGTTTTTTGGGATAAATCCAGTTTCTTTTTCCATCGTCTCCGATAGTAGAGGCGATATCTCTGAAACTCTCTTCTTTTGTGAGTGGGTTAATATTTTTGTTTTGGGGATTCATCTTCCGCCTTTATTCTGATTTTTTTAACACATTTTAAGTTCAGATTGCCGAAATCTGATAAGGAACATCAGCACAAAAGAGGAGAACCCTTCTGCGCTGATGTTTTTTAGCTAATTGTCAACGTTAAAACTCTTCACATCTCTCAGAGCGTGACATATCCGGTGCTTTTGCACCCGGTGGATTTGTGCCGCGCAGGGATATGATATAGCTCGACAGCTGATGCAGTTCTTCGTCTGTTAATGGAGCACCGCTGCCGTATGCTGGCATACCGCGAGCCGGGAAACCTACCCTTATACTGTTTACTATAGACTCCAAATCGCAGCCATGCTTCCAGTATTCGTTGGTTAAATCCGGCCCCACCAGGCCTTGTCCTGCATTACCATGACAGGTAACACAAAGATTACGGGTAGACTCGTATAAAGCCTTTCCTGCACCGAGGCTGGCTTCATCAGTTAGAACAGCAAGCTCAGCCCAGTTAAGTGCTTCAGCCGGCTCTTCAGCTGTTGCTGTGCCAAAACGCTCTTCGGCTCTCTGCATTTCTATGGCATACTCTTCTTCCTGAGACGGCCCCCAACCAATTACATCGTAGTAGAGTAAATACACTACTGCAAATGCAATGGTAAAATAAAAGCCGTAAAGCCACCATCCTGGCATGTTGTTGTCAAGCTCCTGAATCCCGTCGTATTCGTGATCCAACAGGATATCCTTCTCGTCATCGAGAATCAGGTTAGGTTCGTTATCTTTTTTGATATCATCTGACATAGAATTAGTTTCCTTCTCGATTAGGGACTGTTTTATACGTTTCTCTTAATTCTTGTTCATCATCAAGGGGCAGGTCTTCAGCGCTTTTGATATAAGATTTATCCAGCCAGAATACCCAGTACAGCATGATCATGAAGAATCCGAAAAAAATTACAAGTGCAATCAGGGGAAAGATTTCAATCCCCTGTATTGCTTCGATTACATTTCTTCTCATAACATGTACCTTTCGCCTTAGTTATGAATAGCTGTTTGGCCATCGCGCTCTGAGGCTTCAGAGGCAGTTGGCTCAGCATTAATGTCAGTACCGAGTCGTTGCATATAGGCAATCATGGCAACCATGTGGCTGTCCCATGCAACCTCAAAACCACTTGAAGCCAGGCCTGCAGCAATTTCTTCTGCTTGCTGCCTGTAATCGTCTATCGCCTGTTGGTCGTATCCTTCAGGATATGGCACACCAAGCCTTTGCAGGGTTCTTATTTTTGCCGGAATTCGGTCGATATTTACCGTTTTTGTGGCAAACCACGGATATGCCGGCATGATAGAACCCGGTGAGGTAGAGTTTGGATCCATGAAGTGCATGAAATGCCATGAGTCGGGGTACTTGCCGCCAACCCTGTGCAGGTCGGGTCCGGTTCGTTTAGATCCCCATAAGAATGGCCTGTCATACACAAATTCACCGGCTTTTGAGTACTCGCCATAGCGTTCGGTTTCTGACCTGAACGGGCGAATCATCTGGGAGTGACATCCCACACAACCTTCGGCTATGTAAATATCGCGTCCCTCGAGCTCAAGCGGTGAGTATGGTTGTACACTTTCAATGGTTGGTACATTCGAATCGATAAGCGCGGTTGGAACGTACTCAACGATACCACCGATAAGAACTGCAATTACAGTAATCGTGGTGAATTGAGTTGGCTTAGACTCTAACCATCTGTGGAACTTTGTTCCGGCTTTACTCGGCTGATTCCTGAAATCTGCTGCCGGTGCTTCCGCTTTTTCGTCTGATAACAATGAGCCTTGTTTCATTGTTCTGAACAAGTTGTAAGAACCAACGAGGACACCTATGATATATAATGATCCACCAAATGTTCTTGCAATATACATCGGTATCAAGTGGGTTACTGTCTCCATGAAGTTAGGATACATGAGTGTTCCCTGAGCAGTAAACTCTTTCCACATTAAACTTTGGGTAATACCACCCCAATAAATGGGGATAACATAAATAATCATGCCAAGCGTGGCAGCCCAGAAATGGAAGTTGGCCATTTTAAGGCTGTACAATTTTGTGCGGAAAATACGTGGCACAATGAAATACAGCATTGCAAATGTCAGGCCGCCATTCCATGCAAGAGCAGCGGTGTGTACGTGCCCGATTACATAGTCGGTGTAGTGGGTTATAGCGTTCACACTTTTAAGTGACATCATTGGGCCTTCGAACGTGGCCATACCATAAGCGGTAATACCAACCACAAGGAATTTAAGAACAGGATCTTTTCGAACTCTGTCCCAGGCACCTTTTAGCGTAAACAATCCGTTGATCATACCACCCCATGAAGGAGCAATAAGCATTACAGAGAATACAACTCCAAGAGATTGCGCCCATCCGGGAAGTGCTGTGTAAAGTAAATGGTGAGGTCCTGCCCAAATGTAGATAAAGATTAATGCCCAGAAATGGACAATAGATAGCCTGTAAGAGAATATCGGCCGGTTTGCAGCTTTAGGTACAAAATAATACATGAATCCTAAAAACGGCGTAGTAAGGAAGAATGCTACCGCATTATGACCGTACCACCATTGTATAAGAGCATCCTGAACACCTGCAAACATCGAGTAACTTTTGAGCATATCTACCGGAAGCACAAGATTATTTACAATGTGCAGAATGGCAACGGTTACAAAAGTAGCGATGTAGAACCAAATGGCAACGTACATGTGTTTTACGCGGCGTTTGTAGATGGTCATCATCATATTAACACCGAATACTACCCAAATTGCTGCGATAGCGATAGCTATTGGCCACTCCAGTTCAGCGTATTCTTTACTTTGGGTAAATCCCAGCGGGAGTGTGATGGCTGCGGATACAATAATAGCCTGCCATCCCCAAAAATTAATATTACTCAGAGTGTCGCTCCACATCCGCGCTTTACAAAGCCGCTGAAGTGAATAATAAACCCCGAGGAAAATTGCGTTTCCGGCAAATGCGAAAACTACGGCATTCGTATGGAGCGGCCTGAGCCTTCCGTAAGAAAGTTCTGGTATAAACCCTAAAAAATCCGGAAGGAATAATTTCAGAGCTATGATTAAACCAACTAACATCCCTACGATACCCCAGATTGCAGTAGCAATTGCAAAATTGCGGACAATCTTATTGTCATAATAGAAGGTTTCTGTTGCCATA
>SLDG01000114.1 GCA_007125355.1 Balneolales bacterium
CCGCATTCATTTTATCATTCGGCTTAGCATCAGAAATTGTTTATTTTGCTTGTGGCTGAAAGCGATGTAATGGAAGGACTCTAACCTCTTTTGGCACAATATTATTTGATGAAAAACAGACATTTTATGTATAAACACATCCTTCTCGACATGGACGGCGTGGTATTGCACGATAATCAGCTTATTGAGGGTGCTGATGAATTCCTTGTCCGTATCATGGAGAAAGAAATAGATTTTCGGTTTATTACCAATTATCCTTCTCAGACAGCTTCTGACCTCCATAACCGACTGGCATCAGCCGGGATTGATATTCCTGTAAAGCATTTTTTTAACTCTGCAATGGCAACGGCTGCTTTTCTGAAAAATCAGGAAGGCCGAAAGGCGTATGTTATCGGCGAGGGTGCATTAACGCATGAGCTTTATAATATTGGATTTACAATCACAGATATTGATCCCGATTTGGTTGTTGTTGGAGAAACCAAATCCTACAACTGGCAAATGATTCAAAAAGCGGCATCTTTTATTAAAAATGGTGCGCGTTTTATAGCCACAAATCCTGATGTTGCCGGCCCCGGTGGTTCCCCCGCTTGCGGTGCCTTGTGTGCCCCCATTGAAAGAATATCGGGCAAGCTACCTTTTTATGTCGGTAAGCCAAACTCTTTTATGTTAAGAGCCGCGCTGAACAGTATGAATGCACATACCGAAAACACCGTAATCATTGGCGACAATATGAGTACCGACATTCTTGCCGGTGTACAATCAGGTATGGAAACTGTACTGGTTTTGACGGGATTCAGTACTATGAAGGATATCGACAAGTATCCATTCAGGCCAAATTATATTTTTGATCGTCTTAAAGATGTTAACCTCTTCTAAACTCTTAATTAATTATGGAAAGAAATAATCTTCTCACTATCGTAATTGGCGCGCTAATTATAGTCATTACAATTCCTTTAGTGTTGTATTTAATGAGCGAACCTGAAATTGAAAAAGAACCTCTCGATCCACCTCGTTTTATGATACCTGCATTCATCACTGAAGACGGTGAAGCAGATTTTTACAACGACAGAATTTATTTCAGAGATTATAGCAATATGATGCACGCCATCTCTATCATCGCTGCTATGTCGCGCACCTCAGAGATTGGAAATCCTGAGTACAGAGATGGCCGATGGCATGAACATATGGGCGACAGGGCTCAACAGTGGTTAAACCTTATGATGGCAACCGACAGCTACTTTAATGAGTATGGTAAATTTATTGAATATTACAGCGCCTCTGGTGATAAATGGCTTTCTTCCGGCTCTACCAATTTGACTGATTACCCGCATGGTGTTTACGCGTATCACTTCCATCACCGTGGCGACCGATTTAGTGATTTCGGAAATCTTGAGGACCAGCTTTACAGAATTCCCGCAAAATATATTTCAGACCCTGGTAGTTATTTACTTGGTGAGCATTATTACAGAGGCCGGTTTGGTCATGCAGAAGGAAACGTAGACCATAAAAGCATGAGTTATGGCCTGGGAGGGCTTAATGGCCACTTCTATGCCTGGGTTCGATGGAAAAAACCCGGCGGCGCTGATGACATGGGCCTTGTAAGCCTCGATCGCATGATCCAATTTTTAGGTTCAGGCCCCGAAGAGCTGACTGAGATAAGCAGGGAAATAGCTGAATTCCTGGACAAGTCATGGAATCAAAATTACCGTATTTATGATTTTGGGGATGGTTTCACATGGCAGCTTGATGCCATCGGAGCTATGATAAGGGGGCATAAATCCCTCTATGATATGCTTTATATGTTTGGGGATGAACAAGATAAAGCTATGGCACAAACACTGTTTGAACGATCTTTAGTCATCTATCAAAACGTTGAACCACTCATTAAACCATGGGGACTGCCGGAGCGTATTACGTTTAGCACAACAGGAGCTGAAGCTGGATCTGAAACTGTAGATACGTACAGTTGGTACCAATTCCTGAACCATATAGATGGCGGATACAGCTGGCTCAGAGAAAGAGATGGCACAAGCCGTTTTTTTGAAAGGTTAAACCCCGAAGCAAAATCTGCTGTAAATGAAATGACTGATCGGGCTTTGATTGGTGGTATGCAATACCACATTAACAATGGCAGGCTTGTTTCAACAGTCAGCTACAACGATGGTTCAATTACAGATACAAGAACCGGCATATCCGCTACCGGTATGTTCATAACATTTGCGGGTAACCATTACACAAACGGTGCATCTTTTGCTCAGGCTTCAGACTGGAATAATGCATCTCAAGATGTAGTAGAAAGATCTGCAGAGCTTTACGACCTCATGACCATGATGTACAGGCAATTGGAGATTTTATTACTGCAAATTTAATCGAGGTTATGTCAAGGACATCTTAATCACAAAGACCTGTCAGGTTTTTTACGTTTCAATTGTAACTTTAAAAAAATATGAGCTTTAAAACCTGACAGGTCCGCATGGTTTTAGTATTGATTTGACACTAAGAATAATATAATTCTTTACATTAATGCGTACTAAACTCACTCTCAGAATAGACAAAGAAGTTATTGAACTGGCAAAGAAAATCGCCGATGAACGGAAAACGTCTGTTTCGAGACTTTTTGAAGAACACATTGCGCTACTGGGAAAAACTGAAAACGCAGACAGAAATACCATAACGGGAGAACGTACTCAGTTTCTCAAAGGTATACTCAAAAAATAGTAAAAACTATGCATGTGCTCTTCGATACAGGGGTAATTTTAAATTTTCTGAAGGATGAACCTGACGAAAATAATGAAATTACGTTTCTAATCGATTGCGTTGAACGTAAACGCATTACAGGTTGGATGACATCTGCGAGCTTCAGCGAAATAGCTCAAGCAGCCAAAGATTCGGGTAAGTCTCTGGAGATAATCAAAAATCTCTTACTCATGTTCAGAATTACTTCTGTAGATGAAAAAATTCTGCACGCGGCCCTGAAAAGTCCGGTACCGGGATTCGAAAATGCCCTCATTACAGAGTCTGCTAAATCCATGAATCTGGATTGTGTGGTGAGCCTAAACCGTGAACTTTGGGAAGAACGTGAAATCCGGATTTTATCTCCATTTGACCTCACTACAATAATAGAACACTCAGGAATGTAAAATAAAAGTGGAAATTCTATGGCTCCAAATACGCATGATATTGAAGCTTTTTTGAAGCTCAAGCATATAGCCATTGCTGGGATATCATCCAAAACATCTCCGGCAAACGCTATATTTAAGAAGTTTAAGCAAAATGGTTACGAACTATATCCTATACATCCTACAATGAAAGAATTTCTGGGAGTGCCATGTTACAAGAACTTTGCTGATATCCCACAAAGAATTGAAGGTGTGTTTCTTTTTACTTCCCCGGCAATAACACTCTCAATTGTAAGAGATTGCCTTAATTACAAGCCCTCTTACATTTGGATGCATAACATGATGGGCATTCTGACTTGTGACGACAATGATACTAAAATCCCTGATGGAAGTAGTGTTTCTATTGAGGCTGTCAACGTTGCCGAAGAGGCAGGAATAAAAGTTATCGCTGGAAGTTGTCCGATGCAGTTTATTGAACCTGTTGACATTTTCCACAAATGCGTTCGGTGGTTCGCCCGCCGTAAGGGAAGCCTTTAGATTGTTTTTCAACCGTTACTTCATGGCGGCTTCGATATCTTTTCGTGATTTTGGTACTTTGGTGAGGTTTTCGGAACCATCTTTTGTAACTATCAAATTATCTTCGATGCGGATCCCGCCGAAATGCATCATCTCCTTGATTTTATTAATGCACAAAAAGTCTTTTTGTGACTTATTTTCAAAAGCCGGGTGGAGCAATGCCGGAATAAAATAAATGCCGGGCTCTATGGTAATGACCATCCCTTCATCGAGTGTTCTTCTTGCACGCAGAAATTCTAATCCCGGGCGGTCAATTTTATCTGTTCCCTTCAGATAGCCCCCAACATCGTGGGTATCGAGACCAAGAAAATGTCCCAATCCATGCGGGAAAAATAATGCAAACACATTTTCCTTCATCATATCCTGAACACTTCCCCTTAAATAACCCGCTGATTTCAATCCTTCTGTAATCACTGTTGCCGCGTGCAGATGCAAATCTTCCATTTTCACACCGGGACGCGCTCCCGCAATAGCTTCATTCAACGCTTGTAGAGCTATATCATATAATTCAGCCTGA
>SLDG01000101.1 GCA_007125355.1 Balneolales bacterium
AAGTATCAGCGTCTTGATATTCTGCATGTGCATTACGCAATTCCGCATGCCACAAGTGCCTATCTGGCTAAAAGAATTTTGGGCAAAGAAGGAAAGCCTGTTGCTGTAACCACCACATTGCATGGTACAGATATTACCATCGTGGGCTCTGACCCAAGCTATTTGCCTGTCGTAAATTTTTCTATCAATCAGAGTGATAGTGTAACCGCGGTTTCAGATTATCTGAGAGATGAAACCTACAACAAATTTGAAATCAATAAAGAAATTGATGTAATCCCGAATTTCGTGGATATTGAGCGATTCAGAAGAATGGAATTAAGCCATTTCAGAAAAGCTATTTGTTCTGATGATGAATACATTTTTACGCATGTTTCGAATTTCAGAAAAGTAAAGCGGGTACATGATTGTGTAGATGTTTTTAAACGTGTTCTCGATAGTGGAGTTAATGCCAAGCTGCTTTTGGTGGGTGACGGTCCCGAACGCGTAAATCTCGAAGCCTTATGCCGTGAATATGGAATTTGTTCACATGTTCGTTTTTTGGGGAAACAGGAAAAAGTGGAAGAAATCCTGTCCATCACCGATATTTTCCTGATGCCCTCCGGTTCAGAAACTTTCGGCCTTGCAGCCCTTGAAGCCATGAGTTGCAGCGTTCCTGTAATCAGCTCCGATATCGGTGGACTCCCGGCTCTCAATATCGACGGTGAAACCGGATTTGTATGCAAGCTTGGAGATACCGAAGCCATGGCAAAAGCTGCCTTATCAATACTCTCTGATAAGGAAAAATTTGAGTCCTTTTCTTCTGCCGCGAGAAAAAGAGCCGAAGAATTTGAACTCTCAAAAATAGTAGAACAATACGAATCGCACTACAAATCCGTAATAGAGCGCGTAATCGAAGAACGCGGCGGATGGGAAACTAAGGATTGAAAATTGACGAATTGAAAATTGAAAATTCTGTCTTTCTTATTCCATGACCCCCAAATTCTGAACTCTACCATTCTGAATTTTTAATTCTAAATTTTGAATTAAAAACCCCACCCTCCCATCTACTATTTCTCATATTTATTCGTTATTTTTATTTAGATTGAATCTATCATGCAACTTAAATTTTTATGAAAAGCTTTTTTTCAGGCGCAATTATTGCGGCTATTTTATTTTTTTTCGCTGAGTCTGCATTTGCGCAACTTACTGTTTATTCTGGCAGAAGCAAAGCCCTTGTTGAGCCGTTGATTGAAAAGTTTGAAGCTGAAACAGGTATTCGTGTAAGGGTACGTTACGGTGGCACAACCCAACTTGCTGTAGCTCTGATGGAAGAAGGACGCCGAACACCAGCCGATCTTTTTTGGGCACAAGATGCCGGGGCTCTCGGTGCTGTCCATCAATCAAGATTGTTGGCATCATTACCGGATGATATCATGGATTCTCTTCCCGAAATTTTCAGAAATTCAGACGGAACATGGGTTGCCACAAGTGGCCGTGCCCGGGTACTTGCATATAACACAAAATCTGAACATTTACCCACTTCTCTTTTCGACCTGGCAAAACCCGAATTCAGAGGAAGAACTGGTTGGGCACCCGCCAACGCTTCATTTCAGTCATTCGTTACCGCAATGCGGACTATTGAAGGCGAAGAACGCACACGCCAATGGTTGACAGACATGCGCAGGAACGGCGCTGTTGCTTACAACAATAACAGCTCTATTATTCAAGCCCTCGAAGCAGAGGAAATAGAATTCGGACTCACAAACCATTATTACCTCGAGCGGGTTAGGAATATCCGGCCTAATACACCTGTTCAACAAAAATTTTTTGAGTCTGGCAACCCCGGTAATTTGGTTAACGTTGCCGGTTTGGGAGTACTTAACACCAGTTCAAACAAATCGGCAGCATTGCAGTTTGTAAAGTTTATGCTCACAGAAGATTCACAGCGATATTTTTTAAATCAAGTTTTTGAATACCCCGTTATAACAGGTTTAGGTGAACAGGATGAGAAACTGAATGAAATTCTTGAGGTTTCCCCTGATATAGACCTCGATTTGTTACGCGACCTTGAGGAAACACTAAAACTACTCAGAGAGACCGGCCTGCTCTGATTGTGGTTTTTAAATCTTTTATAGCACAACGGCCTCCATGGTATTTTCTCTTGCCAGCTATTTTGGTTGGCATATCTGTTACCATACCACTGGTGTATCTTCTCATTAGAGCTATAGAAGGCGACTGGCAGCAATCATGGGAGTTGATTTACAGGTATCGAAACCTTGTTTTACTTTTCAATACACTGGCGCTCACTTTGGGCACATTGATTGTAACCACCATCATTTCCTTTCCCTTGGCATGGCTCACCACCCGCACCGACATAGCCGGCAATAAATTCATTACACTTATGGGTGTTTTGCCGCTGGCTATCCCCGGCTACGTTTTAGCGTATGCATTGCTTGGGCTGGGCGGCGCCAATGGAACTATGGCTCAGCTTTTTGGTATCCACATACCACGGCCATCTGGCTATTGGGGGGCGTTATTTGCCATTAGTCTATACACTTTCCCTTATCTGTTTCTGAATTTGCGATCGGGTATGCTCGGAATCGATACCTCTACAGAAGAGGCTGCGCGTTCACTTGGCTACAGTTCAAGACAGATTTTATTTAAAGTAACCTTACCCCAACTGAAGCCCGCTTTTTATGCAGGTATACTCATAATTGCATTGTATGTTATTGGAGATTTCGGTGCTGTTTCTTTAATGCGCTTCGAGACATTTAGTTATGCACTTTACTTACAGTATGCTGCTTCCTACGATCGAATTTACGCCGCGTGGATTGCGCTTATGCTGCTTTCTCTAACCGGCGCTATCTTACTAATAGAATATCGGCTTCTCAAAGGGTTGCTTTTTTACCGTACCGGTACCGGAAGCGGACGTAAGCTACGTATCAGTAAACTAAAATGGGCTAAATGGCCGGCATATTTGTTTGTAGGGCTTGTAATAACAGCTTCTATAGCCGTACCCGTTCTAACCATATTATTTTGGATGGCTCAAGGGGTTGATCCAATTGTGTGGAATAACCTGGGGTCAGCGCTTCGTTCTTCTGTTATAGCATCTGCACCTGCTGCGGTTATCGCTGTGCTTCTTGCTGTGCCTTTGGCTTATATCTCTGTTCGTTTCCCTTCGGGTATTTCAAATACCCTTCAACGTTTTGCTTATCTGGGATACGCAACTCCCCCACTGGCACTGGCACTGGCATTTGTATTTTTCAGTTTGAACGTAGTCCCTTTTTTGTATCAAAGTCTGGCGCTGCTGTGCTTTGCTTACGCCCTGCATTTTATGGCAGAAGCCATTGGCCCGGTTAGAAGCGCGTTGTATCAGGCATCCCCAAAACTCGAAGAAGCGGCACGTTCGCTTGGATATCATCGTTTTAAAGCATTTACAAAAGCTACACTTCCATTACTGTTTAATGGAATTGTTGTGGGGGCTGCATTTGTTTTCTTATCATCAATGAAAGAACTTCCTATAACATTTTTATTATCGCCAATCGGCTTTGAGACCCTCGCGCTGAACGTGTGGAGCTTTACTGCAGAGGCAATGTTTGCGGAAGCGGCGCCTTTTGCGCTGAGTATTTTATTTTTTTCAGTATTTTTTGTCGGTATCCTCTTTTCGAGGGAATGGAAGAAAGAATGAACCCACTTTTAAGAGTATCTAATCTAACAAAATATTTCGCCCCGGATGAGCCTCCGGTGGTTCACAAGGTTTCCTTTGAGGTGAACCCTAAGGAGATTTTCGCGATTCTTGGCCCCAGCGGCTGCGGAAAGACTACCACTTTGCGTATGATTGCAGGTTTCGAGCGCACTGATGAAGGTTCCATACAACTCAAAGGACAAACACTGGAATGTCCGTTTACGCATATCCGCCCGGAAAGAAGGGGGATTGGATTTGTTTTTCAGGATTACGCCCTGTTTCCCCATTTAACCGTTCTCGAGAATGTAACCTTTGGCCTGAGACACCTGAGCCGAAGTGAACGGGAACACCGGGCTATTGAAACACTTCGTTTAATCGGGATGAAATCCTATCGCGACCGGCGTCCACAAGAACTTTCCGGTGGACAGCAGCAAAGAGTAGCTCTTGCACGCGCGCTTGCTCCACGCCCTGAAATGATACTTTTGGATGAACCCTTTTCTAATTTAGATGCCGTCCTGCGCGAAAGTACACGTAACGAAGTACGA
>SLDG01000283.1 GCA_007125355.1 Balneolales bacterium
AACCAACAGGCATTTTCGGGATTATAAATGGTTGCTAAATCGTGCGCTTTTTAATCTTCGAGCGTAGAGAGGTCGCCTTCGTCGACGCCGAGGGCGCGTGCTTTAAGGACACGGCGCATGATTTTTCCGCTTCGGGTTTTTGGAAGGCTTTCGAGGAAAGAGACACTTTCGGGACGCGCAATCGGCCCCATTTCTTCACTAACGTGCTTGCGTAATTCCTCTTCCAACTTTTTGCTTCCGGCCATTCCCGCTTTCAGAATCACATACGTGTGGATGGCGTTTCCTTTTACTTCGTGCGGCAGGGCGATAGCAGCAGCCTCAGAAACGGCAGGGTGGCTCACCAACGCGCTTTCCACTTCGGCGGTTCCGAGACGATAACCACTAACTTTAATCACGTCATCTATACGGCCGATGACCCAAATATATCCGTCTTCATCAATTCGGGCGGAATCGCCGGCTTTGTACCAGCCTTGTTTCTCGTATTCTTTCCAGTAGGTTTCAACATAGCGGTCAGGGTCACCGAAAACGGTACGCGCCATTCCCGGCCATGGAGCTTTGATGACGAGTTTCCCTTCTTCGCCCGGCTTAACATCCTTGCCGTTTTCATCCACTACCGCGACTTCAATACCGAATTGAGGCTTGGTCGCCGAACCCGGCTTAAGCGGTGTAACGGGCATAGGTGCAATCATAATACCACCGGTTTCGGTCTGCCACCATGTATCCATGATAGGACATTCACCTCTGCCAATAACATCGTGGTACCATCGCCACGCCTCTGGATTAATCGGCTCACCAACAGAACCCAACAATCGCAGGCTTGAGATATCATGTCTCTTCGGCCATTGTTCGCCAAAACGCATCAATCCTCTGATAGCGGTCGGGGAGGTATACAGAATCGTAATCCCGTATTTCTCAACCATGCTCCACCAACGGTTCGGATAGGGGTGGTTCGGCGCGCCCTCGTACATGATAACCGTAGATCCGTTAATTAGAGGGCCGTACACCATATAACTGTGGCCTGTAATCCATCCCGGATCAGCGGCACACCACCAACGGTCTTCATCCTTTACATCAAACACATTTCTGTGCGTGGTTGATGTGTACACAGAATATCCCCCGTGCGAGTGTACCAAACCCTTGGGTTTTCCGGTCGTTCCGGACGTAAAGAGAATAAACAGCGGGTCTTCCGCATCCATAATCTCTGTTTTGCAATGCGGGGATGCAATGGGAAGCGACATCAAATCGGAATACCAGAAATCACGATCGTTCTCCATGTGGACTTCCTGTCCGGTTCTTTTAACTGTAATACACACTTCGATGGTTGGTGAGCGATCCATGGCATCGTTTGCAATGGATTTCAGGTCTGTTACTTTACCTCGTCTCCATCCGCCGTCTGCGGTAACCAAAACGCGTGAATTTGCGTCGCTGATTCTTCCGGCGAGGGCTTCCACAGAAAATCCCCCGTAAACAACTGAGTGCATGGCGCCAATTTTTGCGCAGGCAAGCATCGCAATCGGCAACTCAGGAATCTGAGGCATGTATATGGTAACGATTTCGCCTTTTTTTACGCCCATGCTTTTCAGAACATTGGCGAATTTGCTTACTTCGCGATTGAGCGCGTGGTAACTCATTACCCTAACATCACCGGGTTCGCCTTCCCAAATGATGGCAACTTTATTACGCCTGTGCGTTTTCAGGTGCCGGTCGATGGCGTTGGAAATGATGTTTATTTTGCCACCGGTAAACCACTTATAGAAGGGCTTGTTGCTGTCGTCGAGAACCTGAGTCCATTTTTTGTGCCATTTCAGCTTTTTAGCTTCATCTGCCCAAAAACCCTCGCGGTCTTCAATAGAGCGTTTATAGACGGTCTCGTAATCTTTAACATTAGCTTTTCGGGTAATACTTTTAGGGGGATAAAACACATTTTCATCCTTCATAGAATCATTGGTTTTCATAGTGTACTTAAGTTTTGTTTGAGTGTTTTTCTATTCGGGAAGCGCTGCCATACCTCAATATTGTTCAGTTTTGGGCTGCGCTTTTTTATTTACCTGACTCTGAAAGTACGTTTTTTTTCTTTCAGAGTCAGATAAAATAGGATTTAAGATTTAGTACCCGGTATTCTGATATTTTCTACCAGATCCTGGATATCTTTTGGCGGACTTTTTGTAAACCTGACCACCACAAGTGCTACAATCAGGTTAAGAATCATACCAAGTGTACCAATACCTTCCGGCGAGATGCCAAACCACCAGTAATCGGGCGAGTTGTACTCAGGGAAGAGGAATGTGAAGTACACAATGTACGCGGCAGTAAACAAGATACCAACCACCATACCTGCGATAGCGCCTTCTTTATTCATCTTCTTGTAGAAAATCCCCAAAATAATGGCAGGGAAGAAAGATGCGGCCGCAAGGCCGAAAGCAAAGGCAATGGTTTGCGCTACGAAACCGGGTGGGTTAATTCCAAAATATCCTGCAACAATAACTGCAAATCCAGCCGCAATTCTGGCAATGCGTAATTCGGCTTTGTCTGATAAATCCGGACGCAGTGTTCTTTTAAACAAATCATGTGCAACAGATGTAGAAATTACCAATAGCAAACCTGCTGCCGTAGAAAGCGCTGCGGCTAATCCACCTGCAGCAACCAAACCGATTACCCAATTTGGCAACTGTGCAATTTCGGGATTCG
Organism: Balneolales bacterium; assembly: GCA_007125355.1. Taxonomy (GTDB): domain Bacteria; phylum Bacteroidota; class Rhodothermia; order Balneolales; family Cyclonatronaceae; genus SLDG01. The sequence goes on from SLDG01000283.1 coordinate 2,689, forward strand.
CAAGCACGATAATATCTCTGTCCACATTTAATTCGTTTACATCAGGATCACCACTTAACTGGATTATTCCATCGCCATTTTTATCTTCGAAGGTGATTAAGCCTGTTTGTTCCCAACTTGTTACCCACTCGGGAACTTCCTCGTATGGCACTTCATGAACGCTGTCAATCAGGTTGGTTTTAGCAAATGCCGCTAACGCCGGAGCAGTAGAATAAAGCAACACGATGAAAATTAATGCATATCCCGCAGATGTTCTTGCATCGCGTACTCTTGGAACTGTGAAAAATCTGACAATTACGTGTGGCAGCCCTGCAGTTCCTATCATCAGGGCCGCTGTTATGAAAAATATATCTATCATGGGTTTTGATCCTGCCGTAAACATGGCAAAACCAAGATCTGTCGTTAAACCATCCAATCTGTCTAAAAGGTACGTTCCGGGATCATCAGCCAAGGTACTGCCAAATCCTATTTGTGGGATTGCGTGTCCTGTAAGCATAATTGAAATAAAAATTACAGGTACTAAATAGGCGAAGATGAGAATACAGTACTGGGCTACCTGTGTGTAAGTAATGCCTTTCATTCCACCTAATACAGCGTAGAAAAAGACAATAAGTACGCCGATAATTACGCCCGTATTTACATCTACATTCAAAAATCGGGAAAATACAATTCCTGTCCCGCGCATCTGCCCGGCTACATAAGTGAATGAGATAAATACAGCACAGAGTACGGCAACTAATCTGGCGGAACTTGAATAATAACGGTCGCCTACAAAATCGGGAACCGTAAACTTTCCGAATTTTCGCAGATATGGAGCTAAAAGTAATGCCAGAAGCACATAGCCTCCGGTCCAGCCCATCAGGTAAACTGAGCCGTCATAGCCGAGAAAGGCAATCATACCGGCCATAGAAATAAATGATGCGGCTGACATCCAGTCAGCTGCAGTTGCCATTCCATTAGCAAGGGGAGGCACTGAGCCACCGGCTACATAAAAATCTTTTGTAGATCCGGCACGTGACCAAATGGCGATACCGATGTACAGAGCAAATGTGGCTCCAACAATAATAAATGTCCAGGTTTGAATATCCATAATAAGCCTCCTATTCCTCTCTTACATCAAATTCGCGGTCAAGGCGATTCATCATGTACACATAAATAAATATGATAAGGATGAATACGTATTGAGACCCTTGCTGGGCAAACCAAAAACCAAGTTTAAAACCACCCATTTGGATGTTATTCAACGGTTCGGCTAAAAGAATGCCAAAACCGTACGACGCGATGAACCATAAGGCCATCAACCAGACCAATAAGGCCAGGTTACGTTTCCAGTATAATTTATATTTGTCTTCCATGTTGATTGTGTTGTTTTGTTTTTTGTTTGGGATTTTTCAATTTTTGGGGATGAATTCCTTTACCTAAAAGAAATACCATGCGGCAAACATCATCCGATAGTTGGTTACTGATTCGGTGTTGCTTACCACTCCTGATGCATCCGGCACACCATACGCAG
>SLDG01000235.1 GCA_007125355.1 Balneolales bacterium
AGGCTGCAGCAAGTATCTGATGTTGATGTAATAAGACAGGCCTACGGTAAAGATAAATAAGAAAAAAATAGCAATTATTGAAATCTCTAATAGATAAAGCAAATACCGAAAAAGTTATATTAGTAGGCATCTACGGAGCCGACACACACCGGCTGAAAGCAGAAGAGTACATAGATGAACTCGAAATGCTTGTGATGACGGCCGGAGGGGTAACACTCGATAAAATTCTGCAGAACAGAGACAAGCCCGACCCATCTACATATATTGGTAAAGGTAAACTCTCGGAATTGGCGGGCGTTGCAAAAGCACATAACGCCGACAGTATTATTTTTGATGATGACCTGAGCCCCACACAAGCCCGAAACATAGAAAAAGCCACAAAATCTAAAATTATTGACCGAAGCGGCCTTATTCTGGATATTTTCGCATCACGTGCACAAACTGCCGCTGCAAAAACGCAGGTGGAACTTGCACAATTAGAATACCTGCTTCCTCGATTAACCCGCTACTGGACTCACCTTTCCCGACAAAAAGGGGGGATTGGAACAAAAGGCCCCGGTGAAACACAGATTGAGACTGACCGAAGGTTGATTGGCAAGCGGATTGCCGTTTTAAAAGAAAAGCTCGAAAAATTAGACCGGCAAAGAATCACCCAAAGAAAAGGGCGTCAGGATACTGTCAGGGCGGCGCTTGTGGGATATACAAATGTCGGTAAGTCATCCCTTTTAAACAGGCTCACACAAACTAATGTGCTGGCAGAAAACAAGTTATTTGCCACACTCGATTCAACCATCAGGAAATTCGAAACGCAAAATACCACGGTATTACTTTCCGACACCGTAGGTTTCATCAGAAAACTTCCCCATCACCTTGTAAACAGTTTTAAATCTACCTTAGATGAAATCAGAGAAGCAGATATGCTCATTCATGTAATGGATGCATCATCTGAAAGTGTGGCGGAATACAAAGCAGTGGTTGATGATACGCTAAAGGGGATCGAGGCGGAAGATAAGCCACAAGTACTGGTTTTTAATAAAATAGATCTGGTTGATGATGCCGATAAAATTGCAGGATTAAAGCGGGAATATCCCGAAGCTGTATTTTTGTCGGCTCAAAGGGGGATAGGATTGTCCGAGCTTGAAAACAAAATAGAAGCCCTTGCTATGAGGGATTACAAAAAAATGGATATGATAATACCACTTACTAATTTCAAAGCTGTATCGTTTATACACGATAACTCAGAAGTAATTTTCAAGAAGTATCATGAAGAAGTTGTCGAAATTGTTTTTTTAATTAAAAAAAGTGTTATCCCCAGATTAGAAAATATGCTAAAAACATCCGATATTAACTCAAACACGATAGCGGCAGAATCCTGATACCCCACAGTTTTATACTGATATGATTTTATCCGAAATTTTAAATAAAAACCATCCATTCCTCAGAGCCTCAGATTCTGTGGAAGAAGGCATCGAGCAACTTGCCGGATATTCAGCGGATAACGCCCCTGTGATTGATTTCACTACAAGAAAATTACTCGGAGAAGTGTACCAAAGTGATTTGAATGCGGATTCGAATTCGGGGAAAACGCTCATGGCCTGTATCAGAAAAAAGCCTTACGTTCTTACCCCAGATTTGCATATTTGGGACGCGGCCGGAAAGATGTTTCGGGATGACAAATCTGTTGCTTTCGTTACTGATCAAGAAAATGTGTATTCCGGAACAGTTCTTGAAAGTGATTTGACGGCTCTGTTAGGGCGACTGTTTAATATTGAAGATTCAGGTGCTGTTGTTATGGTAGAAGTGCCATCGCGGGATTATTCACTTAGTGATATCGTGAGAATTATTGAGCTGGAAAGTGTAAAGATTCTCGGAATTGGCGTTCAATTTACTGATAATGAACAAGGCTTATACCGTATCTCGATAAAACTGAATCAACAGGATGCCACAAAAGTGATTCACGTGCTTAACCGATACGGTTATATCATTACATCTGAAACAAAAACGGAAGAATCGGATGATTATCTGCACGAAAGAGCCGATGAATTAATGCGTTATCTGAGTATTTAAACGGAAATTACCACAACATGCGCGGCAAGTACCAACAGATATGATTCGTTTTATGATAAGACCGCTTCAGGTTTTGGCGGTGATCCTAATGTGCTTAACAGCTGCAACATCAATTCAGGCGCAGCATTCAGAAATCCCACCCGAAAATCAATTGTTCAGAGGAATTACACTGTATGAGAACGGTCAGTATAAGCAGGCAGTAAAGCATTTATCCGATTTTTTAACGCACTCTCAAAACGAGGTGCAACGCAGACAGGCGCACTATGTAAAAGCTTTGGCGCAGGCCGCGGCAAATCCGGCTGACAGAGAATTTTATTTCGAGCGTTTTATAGCAAAGTATCCCGAATCACGTGATTCCGGATTGCTATATATTGACCTTGCTCACCAAAGTTTATTTGACGGCGACCTGCTTAGTGCCAATAATTTTTACGAAGAAGCCCTCAGGCTTGGCCTCGAAAGTAGTATCGAGCCTCTTGTTTTGTACTGGAACGCCGAAACGTACGAAAGCAGAAGAAACTATCAATCCGCGAGAAGCTTTTTCAGACAACTAAGTGTACGTTTCCCAAATTCAATGTACGCCCCGCGAGCACTGTTCAACAAAGGACGTTTGTATTTGGCGGAGCAGCGTTTTGAAGAAGCAGCATGGATTTTCGAAGAGCTCAGAAGAAGATATCCCGCTGATATGTCTGTCAGGAGAATTGGCACGGCACTCGGACAAGCTTACTACGAACAGGCGCTTTACAGAGAAGCCATCGACGCCCTGCGCCGCGAGCTTGCCACACTTGACAGGGAACAGGAAATTATAGCTGTATTGATGATTGCAGAAAGTTACAACTATCTCGATGAATTAAGTGATGCCGCCACCTGGTACCGCAGGTATATAAATCTTACCGAAGGTACACCTCAGGAACGTTTTGCGCACTACGGCCTGGGCTGGGTTTTTCACAAACAGGGCGTGTACCACTGGGCCGCCGAATCATTTGGCAGGGTAAGTGACGGAAATGACGATTTAGCCCGAAGCGCCCTCTATTACAAAGCTATAAATCACAAACTAAGCGGCCGTTTTGACCTTGCCATGCAAAGTTTTGAAGAATTCGGTCGCCGCTATTCCGATGGCCCCTGGGTCGAGCAGGCTTATTACGAATGGGCTATTTTATCTTTCGAAATCGGGGATTATGTAACCGCAATTGAAAATAACCTGCATTTATTGCGCAGTGGTATAGAGTTGCAAAATCCCGGGGCGGTTTATTCTTTGCTTGGGGAAGCCTTTTTTGCCAATGCCGAATACGGCCGTGCCATTGAAGCTTTTGAACGGGCGGAACACTTTGGCGCCTCAGAAGAGGGAATAAGAGAGCAAGCGCGTTTCCAAAGGGGATGGGTGATGTTCCGGAATCAAGCCTACGATGAAGCATTACGTATGTTCCAGTCAGTGTACAACGATAATCCGACCGGCCCGATAGCGGGAGAAGCCCTGTTCTGGATCGCCGACAGCTACTTTAATTTGGGAGATTACGCCTCTGCCGCGGCTAACTTTGAGCGTTTTATCACCGAATTCCGTAATCACGAATTTACCGGCGCGGCCAGGTATTCTTTGGGTTGGAGCCATTTTAATCTGGGGCGCTATGATGAGGCCATTCAGCCATTTCAGCAATTCCTCGATAATTTTCAGGCGCCGCCTATAGCCATGTTTCCGTACGATACGGATACAAAATTACGTTTGGGTGATTCCCATTTCGCACTTTCGAAGTACACCGATGCCATTCAGTTCTACGAATTAGCACTCGGCTCTGACCGCGGGGCGGATTATGCGAAATATCAAATTGCAAGCAGTTATTACAGAATGAACCGCACGTTTGAGTCTGTCAGAAATTTCAGGTCATTGGTCAGCGATTTTCCCCAAAGTACATTGCGGGAGCAGGCGAAATATAATATCGGTTATATCTATCTGCTTTCCGGCAATTATTCTCAGGCTGCAACGGAATTTCAGCAACTGCTGGAGCTTTTTCCGAATTCACGCTGGGCGGCCCGGGCGCAGTTTAACATTGGTAATGCATATTTTAATGCCGGGAATAATGAACGCGCCATCGAAGAGTACAAAAAAGTGCTGGAAAGATATCCCAGAAGTGATTTAAT
>SLDG01000239.1 GCA_007125355.1 Balneolales bacterium
AAATCGGGCTCTTACAAGAATCTAAAACTGACCGGCCCCGCCGATTTTGTATTTGAAGGAACATATCATCTCTGACCGATTTCAACATAGTTCGCTGCGATTTTTAATCCTTATTTTAGTTATGGGATTTTTAGCAGGTTGCGCCACTTTAGATCCTCAAAAGTTGATATCATCTGACCGCTCCGAAAGAACACCTGAACTTGAAAATAGCCTCAATGTACCGGGAAGAATATTCGAAACCGATAGAATTAAAACTGTCGAGTTTTTCAGAGGAAGCCGAGGCGCTTTACCGGTAATCACACTTGGCAGCAACGACAGGTTAACATTTCGTTTTGATGAAATAGCCAATGAACCCGGCATTTTCAGAGTAAAATTGACACACCACAACGCGGATTGGTCGCAGAGTCAGGTTATACCCGCATTTTTCCAGTCCGGGCAGTCAGAAGATACGATTACCAACGGAACCCCTTCAGTTATCGGAGATCCCTCTTTTGTCAGTTACGAGTACCAATTCCCGAACAGGAATTTTGGAGTTCGAATCAGTGGTAACTACCTGCTCCATTTGCTCGATTATCACACCGGTGAAACGCTGATTTCATTACCGTTTTTTGTACAGGAAGATCGCGGTTCGCTCACTGCCGCTATCGAAGAAGTTTTTGATTTCCGGGCTACACTGTTTCATCAGATTTCTGCCACTTACAGATTCCCTGAGTTTATTCGGATGCCTCAAACCGACCTCAGTATCCATTTTGTACAGAATCAAAATTGGGGTAGATATATCAGAGCTACAGAAATTGATGCTTCCACGGAAGGCAGAGTGAGGATGCATCAGCGAAGGGATGAAAGTTTTAACGCCCGTTATGAATTCAGGCCATTGATTATGGATGATTTTAACACGCCATCGAGGGATGTGCTTGAGATTTTCCCGGAGGATCGTCCGCCGCGCATCCGCCTTCAGTACGATGTGGTGGATTTGGATATAAACCCGGGCATTTCGAGGTCTAACCGCTTCGGCCAGCCAAATACCGGACGCTCCGCCAGATATGTGGATGTTGAATTTAATCTTCAGCGGCCAAAATGGATAGAACCCGAAAGTGAAATATACATTACCGGTCCCTTTACGAACTGGCAGATTTCAAGGGAGTTTAAAATGACGTACAACCAAAATGAAGATGTTTTTCGGGGCGGCGGATTAATCAAAGAAGGCCGCTACGACTATCTTTATATTTTAGTTGACAATAACCGTGTAGACGATTTACGTTTACAGGCATTTTTTGCCGACACCAGACAATTCTATCAGATTCTCGTCTATTTCCACGATCAACAAGAAGGATACGATCGCATTTTACAACTCGGAGAAGTGCGCTGGAGATAGGGATTTAGGTTAAGGTAGAGAAGTTGAGAAGGCTGAAAGTACTAAGCTGAAAGCCCAAAGGATTAAGTTTGAAGCATACGAAATTCGAAAAATGTCATTTCGAGGGTTTATTGTTGCCAAAGTTGAATGGGCTGGTCTATAGTATAGAACTTCTTTTGGCAAAGAAAACCCGAGAAATCTACCATATTTAATAATGCGAAGTCTAAGATTAAGACCAAGTTTAATTGTCTCAATGCTAATTGAATAGCTTATTTTACTAAAATCATTTTTTTTGACCTGATAGTTTCCGGGGTTCTTAACCTGTAAATATACATCCCTGTTGCTAAATTTGAACCATCAAACGTAAATGAATGAAGCCCCTGTGACAGGTTATCTTGTACAATAGTTTGAATATGAGACCCAATAAGATTAAAAATATCAACGGTAACAAATGATGATTCATGCAAATAAAAACTTAATTGCGTTGTTGGGTTAAATGGATTTGGATAATTTTGATTGAGCCTAATTTCTTGGGGTTTTTCAATTGGTATAGATGTATTAGTAGCTTTTCCAAAAACTACCTCGTAAACAGAAGATGACGCTGATGTGAACTGAGTATTGTTATTAGTAAATGGATTTCTTTCGGGTGTATTAATTCCACCAATAATGTAACCCAGCAAATGTTCATTACTATCCTGAAACTCGTCAATAAAAAAAACACCTGTCTGATTTGTTGGTAAATTTTTATTAGGTATAAATTCTGCATTAGTTCCTTTTAAACCAGGCATGGTATTCGGAAGAACATGTTCTGAGAACTCACCATTTTGAGTTCGGGTAAACCGACTGATAGTACTAACAAAGGGCACATTGTTGTCCTGAACTATAACTTCATTTTCGTAATAAAATTGAGCTAAGCCCCCGAAGAAGATCATGTGTAAATCTCCATATTCGTCTAATAGAGACAACTTTGGGCTGTGATAATGACTCAACAGTTGCTCAACATCTTCTTTTGGCGTATATCCCGAAGCACTAATTTCAACAGGATATAAAAAGGGCAATAGGGCATCTGGCCTGAAGACCCCGGCTGAAAGGAGATACCCAGGTTCCCCATCAGTGAATATATATGGAACAAGATTATAGTCACGACGACGCAAGTGTGCTTCATTCGTTACTTTATCATATAAAGTTATCTCAGGTTGTTCACCTGAGTTATTAATTTTAAAATACTGAATATGGGGCAAATAGACCTGAGTATAGGTTGGATTTCCCATTGGATTATATCTACCCATAAACGTATTACCGCCAACTACTATAAGTTTTTCATCTAACCACCCCATTTGTCCACCGGTATTAGCAAACCTTGCATCTGAGGTTTGTTTTATATTAGTTGGATTCATGGTGCCACTTTTAATGCTTTCTACAAGTTCAGATACAATAATTGTAGTCAAATATGGAAAAGTAATATGATCATTATAGCTTTCCGAAAAAGCATATCCACCCATGATGTACAAAGTGTCTGCGACCTGATGAAAATTCATATTGGTTGACTGAAGCTGCTCTTGTAGAGACGCAGGCAACAGTTCAAGTGTGGATGTCCAAACTTCTTTGCTGATTGGATTAGCTACAATTAGTTCCTTATTGTTAAATGCCAATGGAAATGCATTAAAGGGTTGCCTTGCATGTAAGCCGTCTATTCTGCCACCAACAATGAGGATACAGTCTTCATGCGTCGCGTAAGCAAATGAGTGTATTGGATTCATATCCATAATTTCAACAGACCGCAAACTTATAGAAAATTCGCTCTGCTCATTTTGACCGGCAACTTGCGCATACAAAGTTTGAAATGAAATAATAAACAAAAAAAGAAAAATAAAGGGTATTTGTCTGATACTCATAAGCTTGCAGATGTGAAAAATTGATTTTAATTAATTAGACCGTTTAAACTCATTAAATTTTGTTCTCCACTCATCAGAACGCAGGTCATTTTCATACAAATACGTAACAATCGGGACAAGAATTTCATCAGGTAATGGTAAGGGTGGCATAAGTCCAAAATTACGGATTGCACCACGCATTAACGCCGTAGATTCAGATGGGCTTTTAACAAAACTCGTAACAGATTCAACAAATTCATCTTGCGAAATCTCATCAGAATAATAATGGTTTCTTATCATATACATTGGTGGTGCTAATCGATTGGCTCTGCCACCAACTCTCTCATGTGTATGGCAAGCATAACAATATGTAACCATAAGTTTTAAGCCATTAAATTTATTTTCCGGAATATTGAATGCTGAAATTGAGGCTCTGACGGATGATTTTGAAGTGAAATCCGTACTTTTATCATTATCTGAGAATGATAAAACCAGAAATAATACAACCGTTAGTAAGATCGAACTGTTTAGTATAGTTCGATTTTGATGCTTTCTCATATAATTAAACCTTTATACTATAATATACGATTTGTTATCTTATTTTTAGACGCCTGCCTCCTCTTTTCGTTCTCTTATAGTTTAATTGTAATATAGAATATAGACTGAGATTAATATGGCGATGCACTACCGTGTCTTAATTTCCGGAGTGAGGCACGTTTGTGGAGACCAAGTATTAAGGTTGAGGCTCTCCGCAAAAGAGAAACCCTGAAGGTTTCGAAAACCTTCAGGGTTTGGCATTTCAGGCAACGGTGCCCGAAACAATGTATTCCTTTCCACGGCAGCGGGGACGCTGCCAAAATCCCGTTCGCGCGAGGACGCGCTGAACGTGCATCCCCTTCACTTCCTTCCTTCGTGTTTTTGAGACTTCTTGCCTGCCTGACTGCATCGGCAGGCAGG
>SLDG01000287.1 GCA_007125355.1 Balneolales bacterium
ATGTTTTCAAGTACCACAATGGCGTTATCGACCAATAAGCCAATGCCGAGTGTAAGTCCGCTCAAAGAAACGATATTTAGTTGTATCCCCGATAAATACATCACAAAAAAGGTCAGAAAAACGCTAACCGGAATCGCGATACAGATTGTCAGCGGCAGCCGTGGGTCTTTGAGGAAAAAAAACAGGACTAAAAATGCCAGCAGAGCACCGGCTAATAGCGTCTGTAATAAGTTGTTGATGGTATTGCTGATAAACGTTGCATTCTCACTCAGAATTGAAACCGTTATTCCGGGAAAGCTCTCTTCGAGGCTTTCGAGTACAGGCAGCATTTTTTCAAAAACCGCGACGGTATTGGTGCCGTAGTCTTTTTTAACCAATACCGTTAGAACGGTAGAGCCATCCAACAAAGCAAAGGAAACCGGATCGCGTTCATCCATTTCGACCGTAGCAATGTCGGAGATCCGAATAACGCGTTCACCCTGTGTTCTTCGCACAGGTAAATTTTTAATGTCATCAAGCGAGGTAATCCGGCTGGCTATATTCAACGTGTATCGGTACCAACCATCCCTTAATTCACCGCTTGCCGATAGCAGATTCGCACTTTGAATAGCCTGTTGAATCTCAGCCGTTGATATTTCAAAACGATCGGCCAGAACGGGATCAAAAACAATGTGCACTTCGGGCTGAACGGCGCCGACCATTACTGCCTGTGCAATCCCCTCGACCTGCTCAAGCCTTCTCGAAAGTACCTGCTCAGTCCATCTTTTTAAATCGAGTTGGGATGAAAAATCGGGTTCTGATACTCCGGGCAAGCTCACACTCAAAACCGCGACAGGCTCATCTGCGGGAGTCGTGTAAATAAGTTGAGGCCGGTCAGCACCTGATGGAAGCAAAAAACGGGCGCGTTCAAGTTTTTCTCTCGTATTCAGGAAAGCCAAATTCATATCCTCGCCCCAATCAAACTGCAGAGCGATAATGCTTTGGCCCTGTCGTGCAAAACTGTGGATGCCTGCTACGCCCGGAACAGTACTCAGAATGGCTTCGAGCTGCTCATTAATGCGGGTTTCAACTTCACTGGCCGATGCACCGGTCCATTCGGTCTGGACAAGCAAATTCGGACTGTCGATATCTGGCAACAGATCAACAGATAGATTATTTAGTGCAATCCAGCCAAAAATAAATGTGGCCAGCACTAACATAAAAGCAGCAACGGGGCGGTGTAATAGCACGTCTTACAAACTGTGTTGGTGTTAATGTTTGGGATACTTTATATAAGCTAAAATCAACCGATATGTTACAAATATTCTCAACTTTTTTGTAATAAGCTGCAAAGTACCACACTTCTTATAAAAATCATAATCTGGCCAAGATAGAGCTGCCACTACAGATGCTGTTGAAAATAAATAAAAAATAAACCGCCCAATTACATCAGTCTTCGAATTTTTAGTAATAAACACTATATTACTATACTATCATAACATAACTTTTCTCCAACCCATTTTGGCTACAACTATTTTTATAAATCTATTCTGGGGGCTGCTATTGCTGTTCAATAGTCCTTTTTGGGCTGATGTACCGGGCGATGAAAGGTTTAGTGTGGAATCCTGGGGTATTGCTGACGGATTGCCGGTAAATACTCTTAATAGAATAGAGCAAGGAGATGAAGGGTATTTGTGGATTACCAGCTACGAAGGAATAATCCGCTTTGACGGCCACAGATTCACTGTATTTAACAGCACTAATACGCCTGAAATAAAGAACAACAGATTTACTGAAATTTTCCGCCACCCAAATGGCAGCATTTGGTTTTTATCAGGTTATGGCGGGGTACTAAAACAAAAAAACGGGCACTTTTATTTTTTCGACGCTGAAAACGGCTTCACTAACTCAACATCAAACAGGCCTTTTTTAAAGGATAATGATCTTTATTTCCCCACTCAGGACGGGCTTTATGTCTACCGGGATAATTCTTTCACACGCCTTGTAACAAGAAATACTCCGCAGGGAAACAACATTAATAATGGCCTCACTGCTCAAAACGGATTGATTTATGCTGCCAGTGGCGACGGTATCATACTAATTAACCAAAATGATCAGGTTTCAATACTGCAAAATCCAAGTAACAGACATAATAGTTTTAATTATCTGGCTGATTTTAATGGTGTTTTACTCTCATTCGGCCACCAAGTAATTAATGAAATTTACGAAGAAGACAAGATTAGACAGTTTAACGTACCGGGCTATAACAATGATACAAGAATATATTATGTCTGGTCTGATAACGATAACTTATTTTTTTCAACTGCCAATTATCTTTTTGTACTTGACTCAAATTTTAAGGTAAAAAGTGTACGTTTAGATTTAATTGAAGGGTATATACATCAAATTCAACCATATACGGATGAATCATATTTAATGAGAGATATATTCGGAGAAATGCTCATATACAGAGATGGAGAGCTCGAATATTACAAACCAACAGGACTCTCAGAGGATATATTACTAATTCATTTTTTGGCTGATATTGATGGCAACAAATGGTTCACTACTATAAATAATGGACTCTTAAGACTAAATAGAGCTATTATTGACGTCATTGGGGTTAAAGAAGGGCTCATACACAATAACATAATTTCAGTTTTTAAAGACAGCAAAGAGCGTTTATGGATTGGAAGTAGAAATGCCGGAGTGGACGTACTTGATACTACTAATGGCACTATAACAAACGTGAATCATTTATTTCCTGATTTATCTATTTCCAGTTCTTTTGCTATCGCAGAAGATCAAAATGGTACAATATGGATTGGCGTTGACGAAGTTGGCCTTGTGGCTGTTAGAGAAAATGAAACTGAAGTCTACCCCATAGGTGATATTTGGGGATTGAATCTGATACGCTCTATAGTCCCTAATGATGATGGGAGCCTTTGGATAGGTACCAAAGGAGGCCTTGTTCGTTTTAATGAAGGTGTGACAGAGTTTTTTGGCAGGCGACACGGATTACAGGACACCCGCATTCTGAAGATCAAAAAGGATCCTTTAGACAATCTATGGCTGGCAACACCAAATGGTGGAGTATTTTACTTTGATGGAAGTGAGTTTACCCAATACTCCTCAAATAACGGCCTGTCTTCGAATACGATCAGAGGAATTTATCTTGACAAAGATGACCCGGAGGTTGTTTGGTTTAGTACACAGGGCAGAGGAATTGCTCGATACAAAAATGGCATATTTAGCGTGCTTGATGTTACTTCCGGTTTGTTTGACAATGTTGTTCATAACATTGTAGAAGATGATTATGGCAGGTTGTGGATGAGTACAAACCGTGGCATTTTCTTCACCCACAAAAATGACGCTAATCAATTTTTTGAAGGGAATATATCTTGGGTTGTCTCACATTCCTTTGGAGTAAGACATGGTATGAGAAACGCCGAGGCAAATGGCGGTTCACAAAACAGTGTTTTTCAGACTGAGGACGGAATTTTAATCTATCCTACCCAAGATGGTGTGGTGTTTCTTAATACGCATCAGATTGAAAAACAACAAATAGAAGCCAGGCCATTTATAGAATATATAGTTGCCGGTGACAAAACATATATTCAGCCGAGTGATATTATCCTGCCTAAACGCGTGAGGGATTTAACAATACAATTTACCGGGTTTGAGTTTAGTAACCCAGAAGTAATAACCTTTGAGTACATGCTTGCAGGCTATGACAAAAACTGGCAACACGCGGGTACTTTAAGAAACGTTCGCTACACTAATCTACCCCCACGAAACTATACGTTTAAACTAAAGGCAATAAACAAACAGGGGGTCATTGGAGAAGATTACATAACCGCTGAAATACGCGTACAACCAATGTTTTATCAGCAGTGGTGGTTTATTCTCTTGATGGTTTTTGTGGGGATTTTACTCTTTTACGGCTTTTACCGCATGAAAACCCGTTATTTGAGAAATCAGGAAAAGCGACTGAAAATGGAAATTCAGTTTAGGACGAACGAACTCGAAAAACAAGTAGATGCCGCAGAAATAAAACAAAAAATTATTGAGAAACAAACCGGAGATCTAATAAAGATGAACCAAAGTAAAGACCGGTTTATTTCTATTATCGCCCATGACCTTAAAGGCCCGTTTGGTGGATTTCTTGGATTAATCAGAATTTTGAAC
>SLDG01000321.1 GCA_007125355.1 Balneolales bacterium
CGGTAAACGTACCGCCCGTATCCACCCAAACCTGCCAGCGTTTGTTTGATTTTAAATTCGTTTTATCCGTTTCCATAGCAACGGAATTTACTAAATACGGGGTATAATCGTAGGGGAAATTCCATCCACCATTTTTATAGCTTATTTCTTATCTTTCAGGCTTGTATAAAGTTGGTTTTATTATTGTGTTGCACCGACTTTAAATGAATTTTCTTGATCTAAAAAATATTTAAATCCCAAAGCAGATAATGTCGCAATCTAACGATTCTTTTGAAATAATTTTCCCGGACGGCAATCGAAAAACATATCCTAAAGGAACAACGGGGTATGATGTGGCTCATTCTATTTCACCCGGACTTGCAAGAAATGCGTTGAGTATTACTTTGAATGATGAAGTGATGGATTTGAGCCGTCCGATTTCCGAGGGTGGACCGATAAAAATTAATACGTGGGATACTGAAGACGGCAAAATGACATTCTGGCACAGTTCGGCGCATATTCTTGCTGAGGCGTGTCAGGAGCTTTTCCCCGGAGTTCGATTTGGAATTGGTCCAGCGATCGAGCAGGGATTTTATTACGATATGGATTTTGGCGACCGCACAGTTACTGTTGATGATTTACCGGCTATTGAAGAAAAAATGACCGAAATTGCCCGAAGAAAACTGGAATTCGAGCGTAAAGAAATCCCCAAAAAAGAAGCTGTCGGTTATTTCAAAGAAAAAAACGATCCCTACAAACTGGATTTGCTCAAAGACCTCGAAGACGGCACTATCACGTTTTATACGCAGGGAAATTTCACGGATCTTTGTCGAGGCCCGCATATACCGAGAACAGATTCAATTAAGGCATTCAAGCTTCTGAACGTTGCCGGAGCTTATTGGAGAGGTGATTCAGACAGCAAACAATTAACCCGTATTTACGGCATCAGTTTCCCAAAAAAGTCGATGCTCGATGATTTCCTCGTGATGATGGAGGAAGCAAAGAAACGAGATCACAAAAAACTCGGGAAAGAGCTTGGGCTGTATATGATTGACAATATGATAGGAAGCGGATTGCCGGTTTGGCTGCCAAACGGAACTATATTGCGCAGAAGATTAGAGGCTTTTTTGCGGGATGAGCAAATTAAAAGAGGCTATCAGGAAGTAATTACGCCTCATATTGCCAATTTACGACTCTACGAAACATCGGGACATTACCCCTACTACGCCGACTCTCAATACGATCCGATTGAGGTAGATGACGAGAAGTACATGCTCAAACCCATGAACTGTCCGCATCACCACCGGATTTTCAGCAACAAAATGCGCAGTTACCGCGAGCTTCCCATCAGGCTTTCTGAGTTTGGTACGGTTTACAGATACGAGCAATCAGGCGAATTAAACGGATTATCGCGCGTACGTGGTTTTACGCAGGATGATGCCCATATTTATTGCACCCACGATCAGCTGAAAGATGAAATCAAAAACTGTATTGACCTGACGCAATATGTTTTCAGTATTTTTGATATGCCTGTTGATATACGCCTTTCTTTCCGTGATGATAATGAAGAAAAATACGGCGGAAACCTGGAATATTGGGAGCGGGCACAAAAAGAGTTACGCGAAGTTGCCGATGAACTTGGCCTCGATTACACCATCGCGCCCGGAGAAGCCAGCTTTTACGGCCCAAAAATAGATTTCATTATCCGTGATGCTATCGGCAGAAAGTGGCAGCTTGGAACCGTTCAGGTCGATTATGTAATGCCTGAGCGCTTCGAGCTTACGTATGTTGGAACCGATAATTCCAAACATCGCCCGGTAATCATCCACAGAGCGCCATTTGGTTCTATGGAACGCTTCACCAGTATTTTGATTGAGCATTTTGCAGGAGATTTCCCCGTTTGGCTGTCACCTGTTCAAGTTGCATTGCTTCCAATTTCTGATCAGTATCATGATCTTGCAGAAAAATATGAAGAAATTCTCAGCAGTAAGGGAATCAGGGTGAAGTCAGATAAACGCAGTGAACAAATTGGTGCAAAAATTCGCGATTCGGAGAATGCAAAAATCCCATATATGATTATATTAGGTGAACGCGAGCGCGAAAGTGGATCCGTGTCAGTAAGAAGACATAAACAAGGTGATATCGGAACGTTTGCTTTTGATAAATACCTTAATATATTAGAAACCGAAATTCGGGAGTATCAACTACCCGGAAAGCAAAACTATAATTAAACCGACTACATAGGAGAACAACCATCGGAAAACGTTACAAACAGTATAAAAACTACAATACAGAGCGCATAAACGAAGATATTGATGCGCCAAAAGTCAGGGTTATTAAGCCGGGAGGCGAGCACGCGATTATGCCATCTAAACAGGCCGTTGACCTTGCTATGGACATGGGTTTCGACCTTGTGGAAGTTGCGCCTGACGCCGATCCTCCTGTTTGCCGTATTCTCGATTACAAAAAGTTTATCTACGAGAAGAAGAAAAAGGAAAAGGAAGCCAAGAAAAAACAGCATACCGTTTCATTAAAAGAACTGCGTTTTCGTCCACACACCGATGACCATGATTACAATTTTAAAGTAAAGCATGCCCGGGAGTTTATTACCAGTGGAAATAAGGTGAAAGCTACGGTGCAGTTCAGGGGGCGAGATATCATTTACAGTGATAAGGGCAAAGAGCTTCTGGAGCGTTTCGCAGAGGATTTGGAGGATATCTCAAAAGTCGAATCCAAACCAACCCTCGAAGGCAAACGCATGTTTTTAATTGTAGCGCCTAAGTAAATAACGACGCTTAATCACAAAAATTAAAAAGGCGTGCGGATTGAATGATTCAAGCCACACGCCTTTGTTGTGTTTGTTCCAGAATTGTTTTAGAATATCAGATCGATTTTTTTAACCACAGAGCATCCACCAAAATAATTTAGATCAGGCATAACTCTGTGAGACTCTGTGCCCAATGTGGTTAAACAAATGAAGTAATGCCGCATAGAACCTTTTTGTAATCGAACTTCGTTTTCTATATCTACTCACTCGCCATCGTAAGCACCTCAGTCATTCGCGACACAAAATCACCGGGAGACTCCAATGTACCTTCAAGCAATAATGTGCTTTCGTACAGTTGTCTTGAAATGAGCTTCACTCTTTCAGATGCTCCGGTTTTTTGAATCCGGACTAGATTCAGTATCAACGGGTGATTCGGATTGATTTCAAACACTCGTTTCGATGGCCCGGCGTTTTGATCCATCATTTTCATCATACGCTCCATGTGGCTGTCCATGCCCTCTTTACCGATGGTGAGCGTGGCCGCTGAATCTACCAATCTTTTTGAGGCAACCACATCTTCCACATTATCTCCAACCACTTCTTTAATGGTTGCGATTAATTTTTCGAGATCGCCTTTATCTATGCTTTCATCGGTTTTTTCGTCGTCTTTGCCAAGCTCAATATCTGACTTTTCGATACTTTTGAGCGCTTTTTCTTTATACTCATGTATTCCCGGTACCACAAAAGCGTCAACAGGATCAGCCAGCAGAATTACTTCCACATCTTTTTTACGTAAGTATTCTAACTTAGGATTTTTCCGCAGGTCTTTGAGATTATCCCCCGAAATGTAATAAATCTCCTTTTGGAAGTCAGGCATGCGCTCAACATATTCCTTGAGAGAAACAAACTCATCATCACCGGATTTTGTGGTCTGGAATCGAAGAATTTCAATAATTCTGTCTCGATTCGTGAAATCGCTGTTCAAACCTGACTTAAACAATGGCCCGAATTCTTTGTAGAATGTCTTGAATTTCTCAGGTTCACTTTCGAGCCAATATTCAATCATCCCAAGAATTTTATTCGTCAGTACATCCTTGATTTTGTTCATTATGGGTGTGTACTGCGTAACCTCACGGGAAACATTCAGAGGCAAGTCTTCGCTATCGACTACCCCTTCTATAAATCTCAGATATTCAGGGAGCAAGTCTTTGCAGTCGTCCTGAACAAACACTTTGTTAGAATACAACTGAACGGATTTAAACTCATCGGTTCTGAAGAAATTTGGCTTCGCTTTGGATGGTACAAATAATAGCGCTTTAAAATTCATGCGCCCTTCCATAGCCAAATGCAGATGGTCTAACGGATTCTCGAAATCATTCGCCACAAATTTATAAAACTCATTCAGC
>SLDG01000160.1 GCA_007125355.1 Balneolales bacterium
CGTAACTGTCAAACATATCGAATGAGGCACAAGCCGGACTTAAAAGCACCACCTCGCCTTTTTTCGCGTATCTGTAGCTCAGCGCTACTGCTTCTTCCATGGAGTCAGCCTCTAAAAGTTGTGGAGCCACATCATGCAGTTGTTCCTTTATTTTTTCTTTGGCTTCGCCTATGGCAATTAAGGTGTGAACCTTTTCACGAATTTGAGATTCCAGTTCGGTGTAGTCATTCCCTTTGTCACGCCCGCCGATTATTAGCACAAGCGGAGTTTTGATACTTTGAAGCGCAAACCATACAGAGTTAATATTTGTAGCTTTACTGTCGTTTATGTAGCGGACGCCATTCACAATTCTGACCTGTTCGAGCCTGTGAGCTACACCTTCGAATCCGGCAAGACTCTCTCTGATGTGCTCGTTTGATATTTCGGCAGTTCTGGCCATTATTGCCGCGGCAAGGCCGTTTCCAAGATTGTGTGTTCCTTTTAGTCCGATCTGAGCAACTTCCATAAGTGGTTCCTCTTTGTCTTCAAGGTTCAGAATAATGGTTCCGTTGCGGATAAATGCGCCCCTCGAAACTTCATCGAGTTGTGAAAAGGCGATCATCTGTGGCCCATCCGGCCTGATGCCCGAACCCAGCATTCTTTCTTTCAGAACAGGGTCGTCATAATTGAATATGAAGTAATCATCTGGCTGCTGATTTTCCATTATCCGCATTTTTGAGGCTGCATAGCGTTCAAATTGATTGTTATACCGATTCAGGTGATCGGGTGTAATATTCAAAATTGCACCGGCGTAAGGCCTGAAATTTTTGATATGGTCTAATTGAAAACTGCTGATTTCGAGAATGATATCATCTTCCGGCTCCGTTTTATCCGCGAACTCAGAAAAAGCCACGCCAATATTTCCACCTACATGAGCTTTGCGGCCGGCAGTCTTCCAAATGTGCTCTAACCAGGCCGTGGTAGTGGTTTTCCCGTTGCTTCCTGTAATCCCAAAAATTCTGCTTTCGGTGAACCAAGAAGCCGCTTCGATTTCAGAATAAACTTCTCTTCCACTGCTCAGGTATTCCTGAACCAATGGCGCTTCAGTCGGTACTCCGGGACTCACAACCGCAAAATCACCCTTGTGAGCTTGCTCTGAATGTCCGTTTTCTTCAAAAATAACGCCCGCGTTCATCAGCTGATCTTTACGGAATTCCGGAATAGTACCTGAGTCGGTGACCAGCACATTCGCCTGCTTCCCCGAAAGCAAAACGGCTGTCGCAATGCCGCTTTTAGCTGCTCCAATAACCACGATATGTTTATTCTTTACATTCATTTATCGGAGTTTGAGGGTTACTACGGTTATTACGGCCAACATTACAGCTACGATCCAGAAACGAACTACAATTTTGGGCTCCGCCCATCCTTTTTTCTCAAAGTGATGATGCAAAGGAGTCATCAAAAATATTCTGCGGCCTTCGCCATATTTGTTTTTGGTGTACTTAAACCAGGTTGTTTGGATGATGACGGAGAGCGTTTCCATGAAGAAAATCCCACATAAAATCGGCAGCAATAACTCTTTGTGAACCATTAGGGCGACAGCTCCGATGGCACCTCCAAGAGCGAGTGAACCGGTATCCCCCATGAAAACCTGAGCGGGATAGGTGTTGTACCATAAAAATCCGAAGCAGGCTCCAACCAATGCGGCGCAGAAAATGGCAAGCTCACCAGTACCTGGCAGAAAAAGCAAGTCCAGATAGCCTGAGTAATCCACACGGCCTGATACGTAGGCAAGTACGCCAAGTGCCATTCCAGCTATTGCAGTTGTACCGGCTGCAAGGCCGTCAAGCCCGTCGGTGAGATTTACAGAATTACTAAGCGCGGTGATGATGAAAATCACAACCGGAATGTAAATTAACCACCCAAGCGATTCCCCAAGAAACGCATAGTTGATATTCGCATCCTTGATAAATGGGACGGTGCTCATCGTATTGTAATCGCTAAACGCCGGGTAGAAATACAAAAAAAGTCCGAGAATAAGCCCGACTGTAATTTGTCCGGCGAGCTTCATTCGTTTCAGAAGTCCGTCTTTGTCTTTCTTTATTATTTTGATGTAATCATCAAAGAAACCCACAATACCAAGGCTGATCACAACAAAAAGAATCATCCAGCCGTAGACACTGCCGGGGTTTATCCAGAGAACAGATGGAATCACTATAGCCAAAATAATAATGAGTCCACCCATGCTCGGAGTACCGGATTTGGCTTTATGATGGTCAAGCCCGATACCTTCTCTGAAAGTTTCTTTAAGCTGCAGTCTTTGCAGCATGGTTATGATTTTCTTCCCAAAAAGAATACTTATCAATAACGCCATGCTGCCGGCAATAGCGGCACGCACTGTGATAAAGCCAAAGGCACCAAACCCCGGTGGATCATAATGTTGATTTATCCAATCAAGTAGCCAATACAGCATCAGCAGCCCTCCTTTTCTTTGAAGTCAGATGATGTTCTGCGAGCTGCAAGTGCTTTACGCGCTTCTTTGGAGTCATCTAAAGGATAGCGAACTCCATTAATTTCCTGATATGTTTCGTGGCCTTTGCCGGCTATTAAAACGATGTCTTTTTCTTGAGCTTCAGAAATAGCGCTATGAATAGCTTTTTTACGGTCTGGCTCGGTGTACATCCGTTTGTGAGAAATCCCCACCAAAATATCGCTGATAATTGCATCCGGATTTTCGGTTCTCGGGTTGTCAGAAGTCACCCAAATAACATCAGAATACGCAGAAGCGGTTTTGCCCATAACCGGGCGCTTTTTCTTGTCACGGTCGCCGCCGCAGCCGAAAACAGTAATGATTTTCCCACGGCCTTCGATTTCAGAAAGTGTTTTTAGCACATTTTCGAGCGCATCGGGAGTATGCGCATAATCCACAAAAACAACCGGCTCATTGGGATTTTCTGAAATGCGTTCAAGGCGGCCTTTCGCTCCTTTGGCTTCAGCGAGCGCTGCGGAGGCGTTTCCGGCGGATATGCCCAATGCCCTGCAAACCAAAAATGCGGCAGATACATTGTAGGCATTAAAAATTCCTGCTAAGGGTGTTTGAACAGAAATACCGTCTATTTCAATCAACATCCCTTCTGTAGTTTGGGATACTATTTTCACCGAACCGTCTTTTAAACCAAATCCCCACACATCGGCTTTGCAATCTGAAATCATTGAGGAAAACGAAGTGTCATCGGTATTGACAATCGCGGTTGATGATTCACTCAGATTATCGAAAAGAAGCTTTTTCGCTTTCAGGTATGATTCTACTGTTCCGTGATAATCGAGATGGTCATGACTCAGATTACTGAAAACACCGACTTTAAAGTCAAGCCCGTTGGTTCTTTTTTGATCCAAAGCGTGGGATGAGACTTCCATTATTACTGAATCGCATCCGGCTTCCTTCATAAGCTTCAGATTGGATGCAATGGTTTCCGGGTCAGCGGTTGTCAGCCTGCTTTCGAGCGTTTTGTAGCCAATTTTTACTTCAATGGTTCCCATAAGTCCGGCATTGTAGCCAAGAGAATCCAAAGCCTGATGTACCAGCGTTGTGATAGTGGTTTTTCCGTTTGTCCCGGTCACTCCAACCAAGTTCAAGTTGTTTTGGGGATTTCCGGCCATTGCAAGCGCTGCGGGACCCCATGCTTCTCTCGTATCGCTGACTTTAACTACCGGTAAATTAGTTTCAGATGCGCGTTCTGAAACAATGACAGAAGCACCTGAGCTTTCCGCATCCCCAATAAAATCATGCCCATCGTGGGTGAGGCCTTTAACCGCAATATAAGCCCAGCCTTGTTTTACTTTTCTTGAATCAGCAGTAATTCCCTGAATTTGATCAGGCAACGTGCCGATGATTTCAGGATTATGTAAACAGGATAGTAACGCATTAATTTCCATCAGCGGCCTCCCCTGCTTGTAAGTAATTGCTCGAATGGCCTGCTTCCGCCTCTAATGCTGATATCTCTACCCTGACGCATCACAGCACCTGATTCGGGGAATTGTGCGGTTACATTTCCAGAACCGTTTCTTGTAACGTTGAATCCGGCATTTTTGAGCAGGTAAATGGCATCTCTCATACTCATTCCAA
>SLDG01000350.1 GCA_007125355.1 Balneolales bacterium
AGCAAAAATAACGTATGCTCTTATTTGGTTTGCCAGTGCTTCTTCTGCAAAAGTAGTGCCAGGGAATCGATCGAGAACTAAACCAAAATAAATAGCAGCCGACCTGTACTGTCGGAGAGTCATATATTGCTCTGCAGCTCTGAATGTCTTTTTTGCCAGTTTGTTTCTCATTTCATCTATATATTCTACTGCATCCTGAGCCCTTTCAGAGTTTGGATAGCGCGACAAAAATAACTGGAAACGCTCAAGGGCGTTATAGGTATCAGTCTGATCAAGATTATAACGGGGACTCAACCTGTAAAAAGAAAGGGCCTCATAGAAAGCTGTTTCCTCTAATCTTTGTGAGCGCGGGTAGAAAATAGCGTAACGCCCGTATTCACTTGCTGCAATTCTGTAATCTCCGGCTCTGAAATAACTTCGGGCCAACAAATATTGAGCTTCTTGCCCGACTTCAGTTCCTCTCGACATACTTACAACGGTCTCAAATGCTCTGGCTGCATCACGAAAACGTTCACGTTCATATAAATTCATGGCCTTCCCAAAAGCAACTTCAAGAGAATCGCCTGGTCGTATTGTTTGAGATGAACCACAAGCGGAAAGAATAACAACGGCTAATAGTGAAAAGCTGATAAGTGTTTTGAAACTCAAAATGCTAAAATAGATTTTTAAAATTCTCGGTCAGTTAATTTATTTAGCAGCGCATTTACCGAATCCTTGTAAGGACTATCGTCAAAATGGCTTAGCGCTTGCAAGCTCGCAATATAATGATTTTTTATGGCTTCTTTAGTATCCGAAATCACATCATATTTATGGAACATTTCGATAACGAAAGAAACATCTGATTCAGTACACTCAGAATTTTGCAGTATAGATTCAACGCTTTTTTTATCCTCAGCAGATGCTCTTTGAAGCAGAGAAATTGTAAGCCAGGTTTTCTTTCCTTCATAAATATCACCACCTACACGCTTACCGAATTTATCCGGATCGCCTGTAGCATCCAGTAAATCATCCTGAATCTGAAAGGCTATTCCGGCTTCTAAACCAATAATACCCAAATGATTAAGATTTTCTTCACTCGCACCACTTACAATGCCACCCATTTTTAATGATGCCTCAAGCAATGCAGCTGTTTTGCATTTTATCATCAACAGATATTCGTCAAGAGTGACCGACAACGTAGTTTCAAAATCCATATCAATGGCCTGCCCTTCACAAACTATTTTCACAGCTTTGTTGAAGGTTTTCAATAATTGCGGGAGCACATGTTCATCAAATCCATTGTCAGAACTATACGATTCCAATTGCTCGTACGCCATCCCGAACATTACATCCCCGCTTAAAATCGCTTTGTTTTGATCCCATTTTGTATGCACAGTCGGCTTTCCTCTTCTGGAGTCTGCTTCATCCATAATATCATCATGTATGAGGGTGAAATTATGGAGCAGTTCAACCGCCAAAGCAGCCGGCAATGCTTTTTCAGGTTCCCCTCCGGCTAAACCGCACCCAAGTAAAGCCAATTGTGGCCGCATTCTTTTGCCGCCCAGCATCAAAATATACCGTACCGGTTCGTACAAACTTCTTGGGTGTTCAGGTATAGAAATATCTTCCAGAGCAGATTTAATTAATTCTGATAATGAGCTTATATTTGGCACGTTAGTAGTCTTAAAAAGTAAATGTGATTTCTAAAATTGTAGAGTTGCAGGTACGCTTTCAATTATCGTCAAAAATAAGCATAAAATTATACAACAAAATGGCTTTCAACCGGTTTTTCAAACTTCGACTCTTTTAAAAAAGTGAAAATATATTGTCTAAAAAACATAATGAGTATCCCCAAACTGAGCTTATCCCCTGATGGTTCCTTTTAAACCTGTCTTCATTTTCAGTTTTATCTTACTTTTTGTTGTTCAGCCAACTACGAGCTATTCTTTCGTTGATTCAGAAGAAGCGCTGATTCGCGGAAAGTGGAGGGCGGGCGAGTTTGTGTTCTTCAAATTCGAGGAAAACGTGCTTACTTACGAAAACGGCGTTATTGTATCCGACGAAACCTATACAAGCCGATTTATGGCAGAAATTGCCGGAACAAGAGGAAATGAGGGCTTTATCATGTTGTGGCAATTCAGAGGAACAGACGCTTCGCTTTTTGGGGATGCACTTCTTGACCATCACATGTACGGAATCCTGGCTGATGGAGTTGTGGTGCATACCGATTTTTTTGGGGGATTCAGACACATCTCTAACCTTGAAAGCCTGCATGCACAACTCCAAAATGCGGTCGGACATCTCGATGAACAAAATCACTGGAATAAGCGCGAAGAACTTCGGGAATACATCCAATATTACATAGATGAGCCTGAACTTTTCGGGGATATCCTGACACGCGACATGCGTTTTTTATTTGGGATGCACGGTGTTCAGTTGATAGTTGATGAGGAATACACGTATCAAACATGGCAACAAAATCCATGGGGCGAACCGATGGAATCTACGGGAAACCTTTCAGTACTGGATTATGATCAAAGTAGGGAACACATTCATATTCTGAATAAAGTGGAGCAAAATCAGGATACAGACGATTCTATTTCTTTAATGGAACGGCAGCGTTACAAAATTGATTTGAGCACCGGATGGCCTTTAGAGGTCGAGTTAAGAGATGAAATTAAATCAGGCACATATCAACGAGTGCGCACGGTTTTTGTGACCAAATTCGAGTATTAAATATGAGTGAACAATTAGGGGATGTGCTTTACATTGCAGATTTAGCCGGTGTGGCTGTATTTGCCATTAGCGGGGCGCTGGCAGCCGGAAGAAAAAGCCTTGATTGGCTCGGTGTGATTGTAATATCGGTAGTAACGGCAATTGGCGGCGGTACCACCCGCGATATTCTGCTCGACCGAACCCCGGTTTTCTGGATTCAGGATCCAACCTATTTATTCGTAATTCTTGCCGCCTCGTTTTTCACCATGACCTACTTCAGATACAATAAACCACCTTTCCGATTTCTGCTGATTGCTGATGCGTTCGGATTGGCTCTTTTTGCCATCCTTGGTGCCGGAATTGCGAGCGCGTTTGATGTAAACTGGATTATTATCATTATCATGGGAACCATTACCGGAGTGGCGGGTGGCGTTTTTCGGGATATCATAACAAACGAAATCCCGCTGATTTTACAACGGGATTTCTACGCTACGGCCGCAATCAGCGGCATACTCATGTATTTGCTCTTAATGCAATTCGGTCTTGGCGAAACCGCCTCTGCCTTCAGCGGCATGGCGATTGTCGTAAGCCTGCGGTTTGCGGCAATTTTTAGGGGACTAAGATTACCTGTTTTCAGGCTGCCTGATGAACCTCGATAATCAAAGTAGGGTTATTCTATAACCTCAACGTTACCTTTTCTTGGTAGTTTTTCATCAAGCATGGCGGTATGATAAGCGAAAGCCGCTACGATTATTGCATTTCGTATTAAGTCCTGCTCTACAAATCTTTCGTAAGTATCCATATTGGA
The DNA here is from genome assembly GCA_007125355.1 of Balneolales bacterium. GTDB lineage: Bacteria > Bacteroidota > Rhodothermia > Balneolales > Cyclonatronaceae > SLDG01. The sequence continues at coordinate 3,503 of SLDG01000350.1, forward strand.
GTGGTGTGTGAGTGTGAAATATTCCATCGGATCCTGAATAAACTGAAAACCCGGAATACCAACACGATCAAACGACAAGTGATCTGTACCGCCTGTATTCGACCACGATACTGTTTCCGTTCCCCAATCGGCGAACGGAAGCAGCCATGTTCTGAATAATTGTCGCACTTCTTCATTCTGCTGCAAGTAAATTCCACGGATTTGTCCTGTGCCATTATCCACATTGAAATACGCCGAAATTTTGTCGTATTCCTCTTTTTTGCGAACCTCTTGGCTTGTGAAAATATTTCCTTCAACATCAGCAACAAAATCGGTTACGTAATAGCGGGAGCCCCAAAGTCCCTGCTCTTCGCCAGACCATAGCGCAATGCGAATGGTACGCCTTGGTTGCACACCGATAGCTGAAAGAATACGCATAGCTTCCATCATAACCACCGAACCCGATGCATTATCGGTCGCGCCTGTGCCAGCATGCCATGAATCCAAATGCGCCCCGATGATCACCAATTCATCAGCAAGATCAGGATCAGTTCCGGGGATATCCGCGATGGTATTGTGCGCCATCAGATTTTCTGTCTGGAATTCAACCTCCAT
>SLDG01000300.1 GCA_007125355.1 Balneolales bacterium
CATTAGCATAAGTAATGCTAAATCAATTATCGAAGCGTAAGTTTCGGTTGTAACAAACCGGTTTCCCGGTGTAATTAATCAAGTAAGTAATAAGAAACATGTCAGAAACAATTAATGGTACAGTAAAGTGGTTCAATGATGAAAAAGGTTTTGGATTTATTGAACAAGAAGGTGGGAGTGATGTTTTCGTACATTACTCAGTAATCAATGGCTCAGGCAGAAAAACCCTCAAAGAGGGTCAGCAAGTAACCATGGAAGTGGTTCAAAGCCAAAAAGGCTTGCAAGCCGAAAACGTTCAGCCTGTATAAGGGTATACAGATATCGGTTCGTTTTTGATCTTCTTTATTGTATAGATTGATTACACCGCAATATCAGGGCTTATAGCCCAAAACGTTTTAAAGCAAAAAGGCATCCCAATCGGGATGCCTTTTTTTGTTATCAAGCAAGTAAGTTCGATTATAAGACTGCGTTTTATCTCAACCCACAGGGAATACCTTTACAAATTCGGCTGACTGCATCGTGGCTGTGCAAGCTTTCCATGTGCGAACAACGAACCACAAAGTCTCTGATACTGACATGAGAATCGAGCTTGTCGAAAATTAGCCTCGCGGCATCTTCTACAAATTTTTGGTACGCTCCGTTTAGTTCAGCAAATGCCTGCTCATCTTCTCTTTTTACCATGACCTGGGTTTCGGTCTTCAGGGCATCCCGACAAATCTCTACCATTTCCTCGATACTAACATGGTCTGACATCTCTACAGTAAGATAAGCAACGCTGCGCTGGCTGTGCGGTATTGAGGCTACCTCGCGCGACTCCCGTGCATGTTCAGCTAATTCGTAAGAACAGGGACACGCACTACTGTACTCAAAATCTAAGTGCATGAATCTGCGTATAGTATCTTGTGCATCCATGCTTGCTTCTAAAGCTACACTGTAATACTGATACCCACTAAGCCCAGAGCGGAGGCTTTCCTGTAACATAGGGTAGTTGAATGTAAGTTTTAGATAACTTTCCTTTGAATCCAGGTCATTTTTATACATTTTGAGGATATACTCGAGTACATCCGGATGGAAAACATCATCCTTGAATTTATAGAATGACCGCATGATTCTGCTCATGTTTATACCCTTTTTTCCCGCATCGAGGCTTACATAGCCATCAACAGAAACCTCAAGAGTTAAAAGCTGGCCGTCGCTCGTTGGAAATTTCAAAGGCAATTTAAAGTTGGAAATGCCCACCTGCTGTATAGGTACATTTGCCCCTTCAATAAGTGAAGCGGGTCCATTTTGCAAATCAGGAAGTGTTTTTTTGTAATTGTCAGTTACTACAAAAGTTGGATCGTAGTATCGTTTTATATTAGTTGTAATCATAATTTATTATGGAGGTAATTAATCTTTGGGCTTATACTCTGCAAAATTTCGTTCGGTCTCAAATAATTTAACTGCATATAATCTCGAACCCTGAGATGCATTTTTTTTAACCTCTTCTTCTATTTGATCAAAAAATGCAATAACCAAATTTTCAGAGGTTGGTATTATACCGTTTAAAAAATCCACATCAAGATTGAGATTTTTGTGGTCGCATTTATCAATTATCCGCTCATTAAGTATTTTCTTTAAAACACCTAAATCTATAACATATCCCGTGTCAGGATCCGGCATTCCGGAAACAGTAACCTCTAACACGTAATTATGTCCGTGCCAGTTATGATGGTTGCATTTGCCAAAAGTGCGAGTATTCCACTCGTTAGACTTCTCAGGATTGTGAATCCTGTGCGCGGCATTAAAATGAACTTTACGAGTTACGTAGACCAATATTATCCGAATTTAGTTTTTGATATTTGCTATTGCGTGAAATGTAACGAAGAAAGTGAGTAATTGCGTTCATCTACACGACAATTAAGTTTGCAGGCAGTGGCAGAATCATTTCTAAAGTCATCTTATCCCCTCAAATATATTTCAAAGTAACTTATTAATATATAGTAAAATAACGAAAGAATTTGTACCTTATTATTATGCCTTAGTTATTAGATAAATGTGTTTTCTATAACTATTCTGTAAATGCAATTTAAAATCTGGATACAGACTCAATGCAACTTATTTTAGATTTATAACTTGTAAATTGCTAATTATAGATGTATCGTTCCTCTAACAAAGATGACTGTAGAATAAATTTTAGAATTAGAAAATAATGCTGAACTTCACTGAACAAGACTTAACAACTCTGAATACATTTGGTGTAGCTGTAAATGCTAAAAACTACCTGAAAATCAGAAGTACTTTTGCCACTAAAAAACTTATAGAAACGGGCCGGTTAGAAGAATCAAAGTTTACAATTCTGGGTGGGGGAAGTAACCTTCTGTTCACATATAACCCCGAGGGGCTTGTTCTCCATGTGGCAGTACCCGGTTTACGCATCATTAAAGATGAAAAAGACCATGTTTTAATTGAAGCAGGCTCAGGTGTTATATGGCACGATGTGGTTGAATTTGCTGTAAAGAACAGATTGGGCGGCTTAGAGAATCTTGCTTTGATTCCAGGTTTTTGCGGAGCCGCTCCAATACAGAATATTGGTGCTTATGGAGCTGAGATTAAAGATGTTTTTGACCACTTAACAGCCATAAATATCAAAACCGGACATACCGAAATTTTTAATAAGACTTCCTGCGAATTTGGCTACAGAACAAGTGTATTTAAAACCAAATTGAAGGACAAATACATTATAACACGTATCGTTCTTAAACTAAATAAAAAATACAAGACGAATACATCTTATAAAGACCTTCAAAACTACTTTGAAAATAAAAATGTCGTTACTCCAGGTATCAAAGAGGTATTCGATGCCGTAATCGAAATCAGAAGTGCTAAATTACCGAATCCTAATGAAGTCGGGAATGCGGGTAGTTTTTTCAAAAATCCTGTTATTTCAACAAAAGAGTTCGAAAACCTAAAAAAGAAATTTCCGGAAATTCCGGGGTATGATATTAATACCGGGCAAGTTAAAGTTCCTGCAGCTTGGTTAATAGAACAATGTGGCTGGAAAGGTAAATCTAAAGGGAATGTAGGAACCTGGCCAAATCAAGCGCTGGTAATCGTGAACAATGGCAATGCAACAGGATTAGAAATCCTGAAATTTGCCAAGGCTCTGCACAATGATGTAAAAAAGAAATTCGGAATTACACTCGAACCCGAAGTTAATATCATTGGTTCAGAAAAATCTTTGTTCTAACCCAGAGTTAAAAAATTAAGCAAAAAACTTGGGCAATTTAAAGCCGGAATTGTATCAAGCTTTGGCTTCTGTCTTAGCGCGGTGGTACTCTTTGAAAAAGTCCATGCCTTCTTTCCCCATATACCTGACTAATATTTTGGGATCTGTTTGGTTTAAATCAACCAAAATCAAGCCATCAAGTGCATCAGCAAAGTCCGGGTCTACATTAAAACCAAGTAGTTTCCCCCCCAGTTTCAGGTATTGTTTTATAAGAATTGGCACACCTTTTTCATCGGCCTCATTATGAGATATAGCGTCTGACACATCATCTATATCTATCAGATTCTGAACCTTTCTGCCTATTGAGTGCCATTTGGGTTTACCACCTTCATTAAATGGCATTTTTGGCTTAACATTTTTTGCCAGATCCGGCAGATAGTTATTCATTTTAAGAAAAGTTACCAGCAAACTCTTACTGCCGGGGTCATAATCGTTACTGATACTAACAGGACCAAAAAGAATTTTGTATTTAGGGTACTTAACAACATAATGGCCAATTCCTTTCCATAATAACAAAAGCGGTGCAAAAGAACGTTGGTACTCAGGCCGTACGAAGGATCGCCCCATTTCAAGCGCCGGACTAATTTGCTCCAGTAATTTTGCTTTCATTTTAAACAATGTAGTCGTGTAAAGCCCATTTGGACCAACTCTTTTCAGAATATTGTCTGTGCGGCCAAGGCGATATGCTCCTACAATTTCTTTTTTCTCCCTTTGCCAGACGAACATGTGCATGTAATTCTTGTCATATTCATCAATGTCAATCGATTTGCCCGTACCTTC
>SLDG01000194.1 GCA_007125355.1 Balneolales bacterium
AATACATGCTGACCAATCTGTAGTTCAGCAATTTAAGGCCTCAGTTCCGGCAAAGATAGAATCATCTGATGTAGATGAAACCGGAATAACATTCAGCTTCCAATTTGAGAATTTGGATTATCTGAATGATTGGTTATTCACTTTTCATGATAAGGTAAGAGTAGTTGAACCCGAGGAATTGAAGAAAAGACGAATTATAAAGATTCAATCAATGCTAAAGGGAATTAGCTGAATTATCGCTGAAATATGATTTATAAATAATTGTTAATATTCAGTTTATTGTATTTGTTATTCGTCGAATAGATCCGAACTCAGGTATCTGTCCCCTCTGTCACACGTAATACAAACAATCACACCGGTATCTATTTTATTGGCGACCTGTAATGCGACCCAAAGCGAACCACCGCTGCTCATCCCCGCTAAAATGCCTTCCTCCTTTGCCATTCTCTTTGTAATTGTTCTTGCTTGCTCTTCACTGACATCAATAATCTGATCAACTCTTTCAGGTTCGTATATAGCAGGTAAAAATTCAGGCGACCATCTTCGAATTCCGGGTATAGATGAACCATCGGTTGGCTGGGCTCCTACAATTTGAATGTTTTTACTCTGTTCTTTCAAATATCGTGACACGCCCATTATTGTGCCGGTGGTACCCATTGAAGAAACGAAGTGTGTAATATCACCATTCGTATCTCTCCATATCTCCGGACCGGTGGTTTTGTAGTGTATACCCCAGTTGTCTGGATTGGAAAATTGATTCAATTGAAAATATCCTTCTTTCTGAGCCAATTCTTCAGCATAGCTGCGAGAATATTCTATGGTACCATCAGCAGGGGTTATAATTACTTCGGCACCATACGCTTTCATAGTTTGAATACGCTCTTTTGTGGAGTTTTCGGGCATCACCAACGTCATGTTTAGTCCCATAATTCGGGCTATCATAGCAAGGGCAATTCCGGTATTTCCACTTGTAGCTTCTATCAATCGATCGCGTTTTTTAATATCACCACGACTCAGCGCCTCTTTAATCATTCCATACGCCGGACGGTCCTTTACGCTTCCTCCGGGATTTTGCCCCTCTAACTTACAGAATATTTTTACTTTGGGATTTGTGGGGATATTCCTGAGTTCAACAATTGGAGTATTGCCAACAAGTTGTTCTAATTGCATGATAGTTTATTCTGTTTGTTCACCTTTAAGTGACGGGGCATAGTAAATTTTAGAATATGGCGGTACACTTTCCGTTAACCAAACGCTTCCGCCAATAATACTGTGATGTCCAATAACAGTCTTGCCACCAAGAATGGTAGCTCCTGCATAAATTACTACATGATCTTCAATTATCGGATGTCTTTTTTCAGATGCTCTATCTTTACTTACACTTAATGCACCAAGCGTAACTCCTTGATATATTTTAACATAATTGCCTATTTCGGTAGTTTCTCCTATTACAATACCGGTTCCGTGGTCAATGCAAAAATGATCTCCGATTGTTGCTCCGGGATGAATATCAATGCCGGTTTTACTGTGCGCGTGTTCTGATATCATTCTGGCAATGAGCGTTAATCCTTCATTAAATAAAAAATGCGCAATTCTATGAGATGCAATCGCGTAAAACCCGGGATATGTTCGTACAACTTCTGTGGTGCTTCTCGCTGCCGGGTCGCCCTGATACATGGCTTCGATATCCAAAAGAAGCTTTTCTTTAATTTCCGGTAAAATGGAGAAAAAACGTGTGGATAGTTCTAAATTCCTGTGAATTTGATCACCATTTCTTTTAGAAAGAATATGCAAAAATTCCTGCCGGATAAATTCAAATCGTGATTCGAAATCTTCAAATGATTTGTATTGGATTAAGCTGTATTCGGGGAAGAGAAATCCCAAAACATTATCAAAAAATCGGTTTACAATTAATGGAGAGGGACAACGGGAGCTTTCCTGATGCTCTCTGTAAAGGGATTCAAGGTAATCTTTATCCATGTTCAATGGTATAGTCATGACTAATTTTGATGTCGGGATTCAGGCTCGCGGCTACAGAACAGTATTTTTCAACTGCCATTTGAATTGCTCTTGCAGCTTTTTTTTCCTCTATATCTCCCTTTAAATCAAATTGCAGATGAATCGTTTCAAAAGGTTTCACAAACCCGGTTTCTTTTCGATCTCCGGAAATGGTGATAGAAACATCACTCAGGCTTTGTTTTTGTTTTTTTAGGATTTCAACCAAATCAAAACTACTGCATCCTGCTATTGCTGTTAGTAGTATTTCCATGGGACGCATGCCTTTGCCTTCGCCGCCAATAGAATCCGGGCCGTCAATTTGGATTGTATTGCCAGATTCGTTAACAGCCTCAAAATGAACGGCCTTGTTCTTTCTGTTAAGTGTAATTTTCATAATTGCTTACATTGTATATGTTTAGTCTTATGGATTACGTTTCGGAAACCTAATACGCAACGTGGCGTGTGTCCCTGCAACAATACGAACTGTATTTAAATTTGCAGTTCCATGTAATCCCAAAGAAAAATACTCTGAAAGCCTGAAAATTGCATGAATTTCTATTGGAATACCAATTGTCGTAGTAGTTTCATTGTCAGCAGGACGAAAATCGAACCATTTATCAGTTTCATTAAACAGGGTAAATCCCCCGGGATATCTGCCCGGGCGGGCGGATAGAGAAACCAAGCTAATTCCACCGCCGTAGCCTAATCTTATATTCTCCTTAAGATGATAAGCACGTGTGTAAACAAATCCAAGTTGGGCAAAGCCTGATAGCGGAAAGCCGTCTTTTTCATTTAAATGTAAATCCAAAAGAAAATGAAATGCATCATCAATACGCATTCTGTTAACCCCATAGTTTAATGAAAATCCAAATGTTGAAACACCGGCACCTAAATGGAAATTGGTGTGATTGTAATTTTGGTTTTCCGCTGTCTGAGAATGGGATTTCTCGGCTGAACAACTAAAAAAAAGTACAGTAAGGAATAACGTAAAGAGTGGGAATTTCCGAAATAATTTCATTCGATAAATTGTACTAAAGATTGATTCTCAACTTGCTTGATGTACAATTTAACACTATTCGAAATGGAATGTTCTTTTGTATACTAATTCTTAGCGTCCTTGCGTCTTTGCGTGATAATTTTTCACGCAAAGACGCCAAGGCGCTAAGATTCGTTTCTAAGCCTTTACACTAATTATTTTATCAACGTCATCTTCCGGGTTAGGGCTGTTCCGTTGTCAAGTTGCATGCGGTAAATGTACATACCACTTGCAAGCCTTGAGGCATCGAACTGCACTGTGTGTGTACCCGAATGCACCAGCTGATTATTCATCAACGTTGCCACAAGCCTGCCCGTAATATCATAGATTTGCAGTGTAACCTGATGGTCAGAAGGCAATTCAAATGCTATGTTTGTAGTAGGATTAAACGGGTTTGGATAGTTTTGTGAAAGTGTAACTCTTGATGGGATCTCAGTATCTTCATCAACTATATTCACAGATACATTAAACGTATCTTCACCACCGGCCTGCCAGTAACGCGCAGCATACTCCTGGAAGTATTCATTTGCAATGCGAGGACTCTGAATAATAAGTGTATTTTCATCATTGCTGAAATTCGCGTTACCTGACCAGTTATGCGAACCCGTAATAACTTTAGAATTTGGCCCGGTCACCTCCCCATCGACAATGGCTGCTTTGTGGTGTAATAATCCAAATTCTCCTTGTGGAAAATGATGCACATCAGCCCAGGAACTCAGGTAGTCCCATTCACTACCCTGTCCGGTTATAACCCCAATGGCACCTCGCACTTTTACTCCGTCGTTAAATCGCGCAAGCATGGTATTAGAAATCGGGCGCCGTGTAATCAGGTTCAAATTCAAATCAATACTTTCCTGTGCACTACTTAGCGCTCTGTTTATATGAGATTCAGTACTCCCTTGGGGGCTAAAATAAAGCTGTACATACGTACTATCTTCACCAATCCAGAAAGAAGAAGCATTAACCACACTTTTGTCGGCACTGAATTTAGCAGTAGAAGGATTAAAAGG
>SLDG01000217.1 GCA_007125355.1 Balneolales bacterium
CCAAAAACCACCTGCTGCGCTATTTCCGGTCGCACTTGATTAACCACAACCCGGGAGGCCTCGCGCTGTACACTACCTGTAGTTTCTGTAGATCCGTTAACTGAAACACGAACCTGAGGCTCTCTCGAAACTTCCACTTGGTTTGGTAGGGTGGTTTTAATGGCTTTCTTAGCATTGCTATCAGCTTGCCATGGATACACTTTCTGAATGTCTATCTGCGGCTTTTCTTTGTTAACAGTAATACTTGAGAATGCACTATCATTTTCCCCTTTTTGAGTCTCATTGGGCTCAACCCCAGTTTGTGTATTAACTCGATCACCGTTATTAGTCAACCTACTCATTACATTATAGTCATAGAACAGAGCCGTCTCATGTGTCTCTTTATTTATTTGATTATTATAAGAACTACTGTCAAGATTTAAAGCCTCGACTTGTTGGCCTATTTGGGGGTGTAGAGGTTGCTGTTCAAGAGAAGTTCCAATTAGTTCTTCTACTATCTGATCCGTTTTACCAGATGAAGTGTTAGCTTCACCGGATTTATCATTATGTTCTTTATTTTCAGGTTTTTCACTGATAGCAATAGCACCATTTAAGAAAGACCTGAACAGCCCACCTTGAGTAATATTAGATCCATTACCATTGGCTTGAGCTAACTTTACAGAGCCAAGAGTATACTTGTTTTTGCCTATATTTTCTATATTAAACAAATTCATAACATTATCTTTTGCATAAGATTTGCTGCCCTACCAGGTGCAAGTGATCTTAGCATTTTTTCTCGTTGAATATTTCCAGCTGTATCATACAGACGCAAAAGTTGTTGATCATCTAATTGCTTAAGTATAGGAGCAAGTTCCTCTTCTTCAAGATTTAATAAGCTCTTAACTCGTTCAGAGAATTGACTTTCATGTTCACCATTATCAGCAACTAACTGAGCTGTTGATTGAGTTTGGCTGACTGTCTGATCAGGTTCGCCTCGTTGTCTGTTTACCAATGTGTCTTGGTCCTCTAGGCGTTCTATATCATCTAAGGCTAATTCTTTTTGTTCTTTTAAAGCTTCAATTTCAGTTATTAACTCATTCTTTTGATTTAGTAAAGAATCAATTATTATTTCCAGGTTTTTCCGCATTTGTAAGCGAGCCTCTGATTCTTGATGAACTATTTCTGTTTTGATTGGGTCTACTAGTACTATATCACTTTCAAAATATTCAATCTCATCATTTCCATTCGACCTAAATTGTTCCATAGCTCTATTATATCCCTCTTCATTTATATATGGATACAAAAAGAAAAACAAAATAAGTAGTACCAAGAATGGTACAATTATCAGACCTAATATGATTAGTATCTTTTTTATCATGATTATTTGCCAAATGATTGTATAGAAATTTCATCAATGGTATTTTGTTCCGTTCTCTGTAACTCTTCTTGGAATAGTTCAATCTTAAATTCTTTCACCTTTTCTAAAATTGTTCTTTTCTGATGAACTTTTTCCAACTCTTTCCTTACTGCCTGAATTGATTTTTTTACATCTGTCTCTTTATTATCAAGTTTTTCTATCTCTAAATGAACTTGTTGTAAGTAGTGCGAATGCATTTTAATGTCATGTATAGATTCAGCATTTGTGCCATTAGAATCATTTATAAAGGTATTCAACTTTTCTTTTACTTTAGCCTGAAGATCTTTAATTTGATTTTTTTTCTGCATTTCTTTAGCTAGCTTTAGCTTTTGTATGTTCTCTTCATACTTTCTGACTTTGAGTACCGGATCGAGAGAAAAGTTAAACTTCATGAGATATAAGTTTTTAATGCTGAATTATTTTTTTTAGAGATTCCCAGGGATTATCACTAAAATCGTTTTCACTTATATCTTGTATCAAAAATGATACCAATTCCTGGTTTTTCTTTATAGCCTCATCAATTTTAGGATTGGAACCCTTAACATAGGCACCGATATTAATGAGGTCCTCGGCCTCACGGTATGTTGCTAAAAGCTCTTTTGCCTTCATGGCTACTGCTCTGTCTTCATCACTAATTATCTTCGGCATTACTCTGGATACACTTTGCAAAACATCTATAGCGGGATAGTGATTTTTGTGGGCTAGGCGACGTGAAAGAACAATATGACCATCTAAAATAGATCTTACAGCGTCAGCAACAGGCTCATTCATATCGTCATTATCAACTAATACTGTATATAAACCAGTAATACTGCCCTTCTCTGTTTTTCCTGCTCTCTCGAGTAGTTTTGGTAGTACAGCAAATACACTCGGGGTGTAACCCTTGGTTGTTGGAGGTTCGCCAGAGGCAAGTCCTATTTCTCTTTGAGCCATTGCTACTCGAGTTACAGAGTCCATCATTAATAGGACATTTTTTCCGCAGTCACGGAAATATTCTGCAATTGCCGTTGCAGCAAATGCACCTTTTATTCTACTCATTGCAGCCATATCAGAAGTAACAGCTACTACAACAGATCTATTTATTCCATCTTTTCCTAAAGAATCTGTCACAAACTCTTGCACTTCACGGCCTCTTTCTCCAATAAGTGCAATTACATTAACATCTGCAGCAGAATGTTTCGCAATCATTCCCATTAATACACTTTTCCCAACTCCAGAACCAGCAAACAACCCTAATCGCTGGCCGACGCCCATAGTATTCAGAGAGTCAATCGCCCTTATACCGGTAAACATAACCTTATCTATTTGTTTACGCTCCATTGGTGCAGGGGGTTGAACATATACGGGGTTTTTAGTGCGACAAATTATGGAGCCCAAATTATCAATTGGCTCTCCATTAGCGTTTAAAACTCTGCCAAGTAACTCAGCCCCAACTGGCACAGACAGAGTTTGCCCAACTTTTTCGACCAAACAACCCGACTTAATTCCATCAACTCTATCATAAGGAATTAATATTGTTTCCCCATTTTTTAGCCCAACAGCTTCAGCAACAACTTTTTTACCATTGCTTGAATGAATAGAATAACTTTCCCCTATACTTGCTTCAAGGCCAGCACTTTCTATTACAGACCCGACTACGGATGTTACTTTACCATAGCTTTTTGGCCTAAATGATTCTTTTTTAATTTCACTACTAAAATTAATTATTTGATCTTTAGCAATATTTTCGTATTTCATAAGCTTACCATTAAAAAGCGTGCCTTATAAAGTACCCCTCTTTATAAAGAGTATCATTCTAATCCCAGTGTGATAATATTACAGATTTCTTTTTAAAATCATTAAGCATTAGCTTGAATTTGCGTATTAACTTTTTATCATTATCCTCTAGTATAAACTCACCTTGGCTACACTCTTCAGTAAGTATAATTTTGACAGTTAATTCATCATCGAACTCATTTATCAGTTTTTTTGCTATTTCTGCATCTAAATGATTAACTTTTAGTTCAGTTCTAGTTTTTGAATTCATTTTTTTTAGAACTGATCGTAGTTCTGCTTCTGTTTTTTTAATAATATTGCTATCATTTTTGGGTTTTGATGCTATAATTTTTTCGGCAATATCACAAGCAAGATTGATTAAGCCTGGTGCCGTTTCTTCCTGAAGATTCAACCATTGTTGATGAGCTGCTTCGAATGCTTTTTTTAATACCGTTATTTTTTTCTCTAACTCTGCATTAGCTTCATTTTTTCCAATTATAATCCCCTCTTTTAAACCATGTTTGTACGCTTTCTCACATTCTCGTTTTAGTCGTTCTTGCCAATGCTTTATTTGTTTCTCATGTTTTAAGTTTGCACTAATGAGTTTGCTCTGATAATCATCAGTATCATTATCAGGGATTTTTTCTTCAAAAATCATCTGATAATTGAGACGGGTTACATTATTATTTTCCAATTTACATCCTCAGATTAAACAATTAGCAATAAATATAAAGAACGATTATTCGACTACTTCTTCTTCATCTACTTTTCGAGTACTAATTAATCCATTTTCTTCAAGCTCTTTTATCTTCTTAATAATCCTTTGTTGTGCCTCTTTAACATCTTTCAATGGCACAGGCCCCAGTGCCTCCATGTCCTCTTGTAACATTGCAGCCGCTCTTTGAGACATATTACTAAGGAATTTTTCGGTAAGTTCTTTCTCTACACCTTTCAAGCCCATAACCAAATCAGATTTCTCCATTTCATTGACAATAAGTTGAACCGTTTTATCATCAAAGTGAATAATATCTTCGAATAAGAACATCTGTTCCTTAATATCAGCAGCCATTTGTGGGTCTCGCTCTCCAATAATGTCAAGTACATTTTTTTCAACTGAGATATTAGCTTCATTTAAAATTTGTGCTACTGTAGCTGTTCCACTATTTACGCGGTCACCAAGTGTGTCCAACCCACCCATATGCTCTTTAATTACGCCTTCAATTTCTTGTATTACATCCATTGACACTTTTTCCATTGAAGCTAATCTATAAATAATTTCCGCTTGCATATCCTGCGGCAAATAACTCAGTATCTCTGCTGATTTGTCTGTATGTAATTGAGAGAATATTAGCGCTGCCACCTGCGGGTGTTCATTTTGCACAAAGCTCGCGATTTGAGTTATTTTACTATCCTGAAAGTCTTCAAACACATTACTCTCTGCTTGAGCTTTTAATTTCTTAAGCATTTGTTCTGATTTCTCATTGCCCCCTAATTCATGTAACAATGCTTCAGCATAATCAACACCTCCCTCTAACAAGAACTTTTTAGCTTCCATTAAGTGGTAATACTCTTTTAAAACCTCTTCCGTTAATTCGGGTTTTACATTTTCCATTTTTGCAACCTCAAGAGTAATTGCTTCAATCTCACTTTGCTTCATAGATCTTAGCATTTGCGCTGAAGCCCTGGCACCAACAGATATTATTAATATCGCTGCTTTTTGTGGCCCGGTTAACTCAGCCACACTTAATGGACTGTTTTTGGTATTTTGCTTTTTTGCCATTTTTTATACTATGTCATCATTGCCCGAACTACCTGAGCAGCTTCACGCGGTTTAAGTTCTACGTAATCTTTTATTTCTTCTACAACTAATGTTTTTTCTTTTAGCTGTTTTCTAGATTCCTGAGATTTATTTTCATCAATAAATCTTTTAGACTGTCCTGATTCATTTTGATCTTTATATGATTCATAATCAGTTTCTGCCACATTCTTTAACCCGTTATTGGGTGAATTGGTCATTACCTGTATTCCTTCAATACTCATTTTTTTTCTGGTAGTGAAAATCATAAACACTATAATCAAGGCTGTAATGAGTATTATAACCCATCTAATAATATCTTGGGTCTGTATTGGCTGTGTAGTTTGCAATCCAACTGTATCAAAAATAGTAGGATCATGAAACTCAAATTGTATTATGGTGAGTTCATCTCCCCGGCCTGGCTGAATACCGAGCGCTACCCTTACTAAATCACGAAATTCATTAATTTCATTCTGACTATAAGGTTGGCTAATAACAGTCATTTGCCCATCATTGACTTCCTGCATGACTTGTTTGTGATTTAATAAAACCGATGCAGAAATTCGTTTTATTTCACCTTGAGATTTTTCGTGAATTTCACGGATGCGGTTAACATCATAATTTCTGGTTTGTATAGTTGATTCGTTAGATCTATTATTTACTATAACAGTTTCACCCCTTCTCTCAATTGGTGTAAATTCATCGAATGGTACTTGCTGTGATGATTGATCAGAGGTGTTTTCAGAACGTCGTTCCTCTGATATTATAGTGCGACTATCGGGATCGATTAGTTCCGACTCGCGAATAATTTTATCAAAATCATGCTCCACAGATACTCTCACCATGCTATTACCATGCCCTAAAGCTCTATCAAGCATGCTCTGAGTGCGCTCAGTTAAATATGTTTCCACCCCAACTCTTAATTCTTTTTGCATCGTACCCGAGGCTTGATTCAGATTGCCATTAATGCCATCAGTTAGGCGATTACCAGCTTGATCTAAAATTACCACAGCTTCAGGGTTTAAGCCTTCCACGCTTCCGGATATTAATGATACAATACCCTTTACCTGCTCACCATTCAACCTCGTACCAGATTTTAAATTTAAGATTACAGATGCAGAGGCTTCAACTGATGCTTGTTGAAATGCTCTCCTTTCCGGCAGAACTAAATGTATACGCGAAGTTTCGACCTGATCCAGGCTGTTAATAGATCTGGCAAGTTCACCTTCAAGTGCTCTCTTTTTATTCACCTGTTGCATAAAGTCTGTCATCCCAAGGGCATTTTCATCAAAAAGTTCATACCCTTTTATATCTGAGTGAAACAAATTTTTTGATGCCAGCTTTAGGCGTAAACTGTGTACTTGTGAAGTAGGTACCAAAATAGATCTGCCATCATTTTCTAACATATACCTTACACCCTCACTCTCTAATTGCTCTACGATTTCAGATGCCACATTGGGCTGCATTGATCCAAAAAGTAAAGAATAATCAGGTTTAAGTGCCCAATAAAATAAGTAACCAAGCGAGATTAGAATAACCAAAACAAGGCCTAAGAACATAAACCTTTGCGCTGGGCTAAGTGGTATTACAAAATTGTATGCTCGTTCTACTATATTAGCCATCTAATTTTCCTAAATCTGCATTCTGCTAATTTCTTGATAGGTTTCAATAGCTTTGTTTCGAATTTCCACCATCATCTGAAAACTAATCTGTGCCTTTTGCATACCAATCATTACATCATGTACATTATCTGTTTTGCCAGCTATAAAGTTTTCTATATTCTGGTCAGATACCTTCATTGCCTGATCTACGCTTCCTACAGCACGTGTTAGTAAGTCAGCAAAAGATGTTTCGGGCTTAACAGATTTTAGAACACCATTTGCAGGTCTGGATTCTAAAATAGACTGTGGCTGTAATGCTTTAATTTCTATTGGATTCATAACTAACTTTATTTAAAGGCTCATATTCTTCTGTCTATGTTCAATCCGCGGGTCAAAAATTCACTTTTTTGAATTTTACCCTGACTTGTGTAACTATCCACAAATTTTGACCCCTTGAACTTATTGTTAATCATTGCAGACTCGTCGTTAGAAAGTGCAGGCGGCTTTGGTGCTACAGCGGCTTTGCGTAACGCGCTATTTTGGGCAGTTTTATGAGTTTGTTGTGTATATATTGATTCAATATTCATAATTTAGATTTCTAAAGCACGTTTAATAATTTCTTTTTCCGCCTCGATACTGCTTAGATTAGCTTCATACAATCTATTTGCACTAACCAATTGTGTCATTTCTCTGATAAGATCAACATCCGGGTACTTCACCATTCCGTTTTCGTCAGCATCTGGATGATTTGGATCATATTCGAACCTAAAATTTTCTTGCTCAATTACTTCAAATTGTGGCCCAAGATTATTAAATCCAGTGTTTTTAGAACCTAGCGCGCCAGAACCAGCCGTTGATATATGATTAGGATGTGTAGTTTTCAGTGAGCTCAAACTATCTACAAGAACTTTTTTAAAACTTGTACCTGTAGGCTGCGTAGATTGTACAGATTGTGGCTTGTATACCTCTTTTGAGACCGGAGAAGATGTAGTTTGTGCATTAGCAATATTCCTTGAGGCTGTTGAAATCTTTTCACGCTGGAGTGCTAACCCCTGTGAAGCTGTTTGGAAAGTTGAAAAAACTCGGTCTGGTAACATTATTCTCTAATTTCGGATTTATCTATTGATTCCTGTTATCCCCGTTCTAAGCATTTCAAAATGATGGCGAAGGCTTCTGGCTACTACATTCACTCTAATTTGTGTATCTGCCATCTCTATAAGTTCATCTTCGAGTATCACTTTTTCATCGTTTTCTACAATTATTGGATTTACATCAATCATTGCCTTTTGCCCTCTGCTTTCCTGAACTCTTAGCAATTCCTGTTCAAACTGAACTTCATGCTTCTTGTAGGCTGGTGTATCTATATTTGCAATATTTGCTGATGTAATACGATGACGTAATGAATACGTATCCATCGCATTTTGCATTAACTGAGATATATTGCTGTCAATTAATTTCATGGCTAATTCTTTTGTCAATTAAGCATATCAGTTAGCTTGATAGCCCTGATAATTGAAATTTTTACTTGTAAGTAGTATTTAGCAATTGCTATGCCATGATTTTGAAGCCTCTCTGAAATCATAAAAAAAAGCATCCAAGCACAAACATAATCTTTACAATTAAAAAAAGAGGAACATTTCTTCCACTTCAAGGCAAATTTTTCCGAAACGCTTTTTCCTGTGAATTGGCTATTAAGATTTTTTCAATACGTGCTGATAAACATACTAAAGCAATTTTTTAAATAACCATGACAGGATTAACCAAATTATTGAAAACATGAATGCTTCTGTTGATTATACCTACAGCAATCCAACTATTTCAGAATTAGAAAACAGTTTACTCAAACTGCAGAGACCCATTTTTGTGATTGATAGTAAGACCCACACTATTTTATCATCTAACCAAAAAAGAAATAGTTACAGCAGATATGACAACTATTCCGGAAAACAAATTAAAGATGTGCTATTAAATTATGACACCGAAGACCACCGCGCACCAGTCTTCTACGTTAATACTTGGTATAAGGTTGAAGAGGAATTATTTGAATTTGATGGAGAAGAATTACTTATAGTTACACTGAATGAATGCGCCGGAATACATAGTCAAGAAAATCTTCAAGGTATAAGATCTATGATAACAATGTTATTGCATCGTTTTCGCTCACCACTTACAGCTATAGGTGGTTATGCAGACATATTATCTACAAAATCAGATGAATCATCCAGTAAATTATATGCAAATAATATCAAAAAAGGCACATTTAGTATTTCCACAATTCTCGATGAGTTAGAAGTTCTTCTGCAAGATAATTATAAAGCAGAAAAGGAAGTCATTCGTTTTGAAAACTTCTTAGAAAAAATCACTCCTGTTTGGAGAGAAAAATCTTTGGCTCAAAGACTAAGATATTCCGCACGGAAAAACGGCATAATTATTGGCAGCAGTGAGTTGCTGATTAAAATTCTTACCATACTCATACAAAATGGCTTTGATCATAGTATAGACCCTGATAGTGAAGTAGAAATTTATGTTAAATCACCGTATTGCATTGAGGTAAGAAGTAAGGGTAAAGCCATTAAAGAAGAAGATTACGAAACTATTTTTAACCCTTTTGTTACAACGCGTGCCGACAAACTTGGTACAGGACTAACGCTAGCTCGAATTCTGGCTCATAAAATGAACGCGTCAATCCACTTAAAGTCCGGTGAAGAGGGAAATGTTATTTTTTCAATTAACTTAGCTCCACTGGAATTGGCCTTAGTTAATTAACTCTCAAACAACAATACTTTTAACCCGAATTATTCACGAAAGTATGAAATTTAAAGCATAAACCATCGAATACTAGTGATATAGATAAATACTTTGTTCACTCAAATTTGGGTATAGTTAAAATGCTGCACACCGAGCCTGCCTGACTGCATCGGCAGGCAGGCGAAGCGATTCCCACGAAGTGAAATTTTCCCGAATTACTCTGGGCAGGCTTTGGTGAATAATCTGGGTTAATACAGTAATCAAATCCCTGAAAAAGGTTATCTCTCTTTATAGAAAACACCCTTTTTTAGTTTTTTCAGGATGTTTTTTTCATAGTAATTGGTTAAGTATCGGTTAGCTGTTCTTTTGGGGATATTCATGCGGGAAGCAATACTAAGTGCCTCTGAAGTACTAAACAATACTGGTAATAAATTATAAAAACGATCATACCTATCCCCTCTCGAATATTCATTCAACATGACCGGCAAGTTTTGATAAATTCTGAACGCATGCTTTATATGTGTATCAATCAACCATAAAGCTGCAATAATATCTTCATCTCTGGCCAAAATGTAATTCTCATTACTAATATCTTCCAATTCCTCTGCTGCACGCAGTAAACGAAATGTAGACACTAGCTTAAGGCAATAAATAGAAGCATTTATTAGCATCTTATTTAAAGATTGTGATACCCCACTTTCGTTTAGAAGAGCTTTTTTTTCCTTAAACATATCATCTATCATAACCCAATGAGCGTCTTCGAGCTTAACTTGTAGCTTTCTACCAATATTTTTCCTCATCATATACAACCTGAATAACTCAGACGACACCTCTTCAATATCCGCAGAAAGCTCCTCAGACCATTTATCGGGCTTGACAGACTCCCAGTCTGATTTATCATCAAACAAATAAAAGAAATAGTTTGTCAAATGTTGTTCGCTATACAGCTCAGCTAACTTCTTTAAGCCATTTAAATCTCCACAAAAAACAGTATTAGCTGATGGTTTAAGAACTCTGCTTTTATCATTATACTTACTTATCCTGATTGTTTGTTCATTAAAACTATCCTCGATAATATCTGAAAATATAACATTTCCAATTAGCTTACTGTCTGATATATTACCCACGTTTTGATCAAATATCAGAATCCTGCCATTATTATTGTATAGTGATTCCTGTATTTTTTCATCTCTTGTTGACAATGACAGTAACCGAATTTGATTACTACCACTTTCAAGAAGTATCTTATTTCTTATTATTTCAGAAAAATCTAACGCTTTTCTAACATACCTGTTAAACACACCATGCGGATTTACCAAATAGCATTTCAAGGAAGTTGAAAATTCACCAATCGCGTGTTGTACATAAATGTCATTTAAATGATAGGATAAAACCGGTAAAGATGAGATCAGAAATGTGTCTTTTTTCCTATTGCCTGGTATGCTGTTACAGCATTTTTTTAACTTTTCAGGTAAATTTTGGTAGACTACCTCAGGAATTGTAGGTGTATTTGATATATAATGTGGTGTTTCTGGTTCAAAACCACACTGTATTCTCAGTTCGTTTAGCTCATCTAGTACAGATTTATAATTTGATAACAAAACATGAGATGAAAATGATACTCTTTGAGTCCCGACTAGTTCTTGCTGATGTTCCGACAAATCGCCCACTAAATTTAACTCTAAAATTTTCTTCTTAACTTCCCAAAAAGTTATGTCCTGCAGCGTCTTTTGACTAATTGCGTCAACAGGTAAATCTTCTGCAATTCTCTCTCTGGTATTCTCCCAAATAACACATTCCTGCCTGGAAAAATAATCAGGTGGTGGGCCTATTTCTAGAATGATCTTTGCTGACTTCAATTAGTTTTATAAAGATTTTAACAGTAACAGTAAGCAAAAAATACTACCGAAAATAATACTATGGTTGTGGTATGATTTATATTCAGCACCATTTTACTCACGATCTAATAAAGTGACATCACAAACAAAATAATAGTATTTACACTCCACAATTTTTACTATATAAGATTGAGTATAGAAGCTTTTAAAATAACCGTATCATAAAGCTTTCTTCAAATAGAGTATTACTCATTCATACTATTAAATAAACACCTGCCTAAAGATACTATAGATATGATATTCTAAACAGGTGTTTATATAAATTCCCGCTTACCTTTTTTCGAGGGGGATGTAATCTCTGCGGGTTTCGCCGGTATAGATTTGGCGCGGACGTGTAATTGGTTGCCCCTCGCGGGTCATTTCAATCCAGTTGGCAATCCAGCCGGGCATACGGCCAAGTGCAAACATTACGGTGAACATATCGGTCGGGATTTCCATCGCGCGGTAGAGTAATCCTGAGTAATAATCTACATTCGGATAGAGCTTTCTGTCCACAAAATAACTGTCATTCAAAGCATGATGCTCAAGCTCACGGGCGATATCAAGCAGCGGGTCATTAACTTTAAGCTCATCGAATACGGCATCTGCTGATTTTTTCAGGATGGTAGCCCTTGGATCATAATTACGATACACCCTGTGGCCAAATCCCATCAAGCGCTGTCCGGAGTTCTTATCTTTAAAGCGTCCAATCCACTTATCAATATTTTGTTTTGAGGCGCCGCCATCATCATAAATCCGCTGCAGCATTTCCAACACAGCCTGATTTGCACCGCCGTGTAACGGACCCCAAAGCGCCATAATGCCGGCCGAAACTGAAGTGTACAGGCTCGCGCGCGAAGACCCCACAACACGTACTGTAGAGGTAGAGCAATTTTGTTCGTGGTCGGCATGCAGAATAAGCAGCTTGTTCAGCGCATCAACCATCGTATCGCTGATTTCATACTCTTCAGTTGGTTTAGCGAACATCATATACAGAAAGTTCGCGCTGTAATCTAATCTGTTTTGGGGATACATTGCCGGATGGCCAACACTGTTTTTGTAAGCCCATGCAGCAATAGTGGCACTTTTTGCTATCAATCTCTGCACATGCAAATTCAGAGATTCATCCTCGCCATCTGTTTCCAGAATATCAGGATAGAACGCCGACAGTGCACAGACCATCGATGCCAATACACCCATTGGGTGCGCATGCTGAGGAAATCCCTCATAGAATTTCTTCATATTCTCATGGATGAGCGTATGGTTTGTAACGCCGGTGGTAAATTCGTCAAGCTTGTTTTTATCCGGCAGCTCACCATAAATAATCAGATATGCCACTTCAAGAAAACTGGCTTTCTCCGCCAATTGCTCAATGGGATATCCTCTGTATTGCAAAATTCCATTTTCGCCTTCCAAATACGTGATACTGCTTCGTGTCACCGCTGTGTTTTTGAGGCCGTAATCTAAAGTAACATACCCTGTCTGTCCCCGAAGTTTACTAATGTCTAACGCGTGTTCGTTTTCTGAGCCGACAACAACAGGCAATTCAATAGTTTGATCATTAATTTTTAATTCTGCTTTACTCATGGATAAACTCCGTTTAATTAATACACTTATTCAATTTGTATAGGGTTACAGCTATTTAACTGTTATTCTGAAATTCACTAATATTCTAATATACTACATTTAAAATAGTCATTGTATTGAATTGACAAAAAAACTATTCGTTTTATTTCAACAGTTTACTATCCTGAAAGGCCTGTCAGGTTTTATCGGTCATTTGTAATTATCAGGAATCAATATCTTCGAAACCTGACAGGCCTGCACTGTTTACCTTGCTTCTGATTCAGCCTTTTTCTTTAAACTCGCCTGCGCCGCCGCGAGTCTTGCCACGGGCACTCTGAATGGTGAGCAACTCACGTAATCGAGTCCAAGTTCGTAGAAGAAGGTAACACTGTGTGGTTCTCCACCGTGCTCGCCGCAAATACCGACTTTTAATTCAGGCTTTTGCTTACGGCCGGCTTTGGTAGCCATTTCAACCAATTGCCCGACTCCCTCTACATCAAGCACCTGGAAGGGATCGTACATCAGAATTCCCTCTTTCAGATACTCCCCGAGAAACTTGCCTGAATCATCCCGGCTGTAACCGAATGTCATCTGGGTCAAGTCGTTGGTACCAAATGAGAAAAACGCGGCATCCTTGGCAATTTTTCGGGCAACCAATGCAGCGCGTGGAATTTCTATCATGGTTCCTACGGAATATTCTACACTTTCTACTGCCCGCTCAAAAATTGCCTTTGCAACACGGTCAATCAGAATTTTTTGAATGCGAAATTCCTGTGGCGTACCAACCAATGGAATCATTATCTCAGGGATAATGGTAACACCGCGTTTTTTCATTTCTAAGGCGGCTTCCAAAACAGCAGTAGCCTGCATTTCGGTGATTTCAGGATAGGTGATTCCCAACCGGCATCCCCTGTGGCCAAGCATGGGGTTAAACTCCTGAAGTGTTCTGATTTTCTCCTTCAAATCATTGAATCTGACTTTCAGTTTCTTGGCTACTTTTTTGATTTCATCAGTTTCATGAGGCAAAAATTCGTGTAATGGCGGGTCGAGCAAACGAATGGTAACCGGCCGGTCTCGCATCACCTCATAAATTTTAATGAAGTCCTCTTTTTGGTAAGGCAAAAGCTCATCTATAAAGTGTTTTCTTTCTTTTGCACTCGAAGAGAAAATCATTTTTCTTATGGCCTGAATTCTTTTTTCGCCAAAGAACATGTGTTCTGTACGGCAAAGGCCAATTCCCTCGGCTCCAAATTCAAGGGCTTTGGCAGCATCTTCAGGGGTGTCTGCATTTGTCCTGATTTTCATATCCCGGTATGAATCTACCCATCCCATAAAGGTAAAGTAGTCTTCATCCAATTCAGGTTTTATCACAGATCGCTCACCTTTAATTACGGTTCCATGGGTTCCGTCAATGGAAATCCATTCACCCTCGTGTATGGTGATGTTGCCATTTGTGAACATCTTTTTGTCGTAATCAATTATGATATCGTTACAACCGGCAACGCAGGGTTTTCCCCATCCGCGCGCAACAACCGCAGCATGAGAAGTCATTCCGCCACGTGAGGTCAAAATCCCTTCGGCAGCAGCCATCCCGCCTACGTCATCCGGACTCGTTTCTATCCTCACTAAAATCACCTTTTCGCCATTTCGCACATCATCTTCGGCGTCATCGGCGCTGAATACGGCTTTCCCCACAGCCGCTCCCGGAGATGCAGGTAAACCGCTGCCAATTATATCTGCTTCCTGAACCTGATCAATATCAATCTGAGGATGTAAAAGCTGATCAAGATGATTTGGTTCCACCATTTTTAGCACAGCATCATACTCGCTGATGATATCTTCCTTAACCATATCTACAGCAATTTTTACGGCCGCTTTACCGGTTCTTTTGCCCGAACGCGTTTGCAGAATAAAAAGCTCATCATGTTCTATGGTAAACTCAATATCCTGCATGTTTTTATAATGTAATTCCAGCTTTTTACAAAGGCCGTCTAACTCTTCGTATGCTTTTGGCATTATATCATTGAGTTTTTGTATCTCAATGGGCGTTCTTATACCTGCCACAACATCTTCACCCTGAGCATTGATGAGAAATTCGCCGTACAATTTATTTTCTCCGTTGGATGGATTTCGGGTAAAACAGACACCGGTCGCGCAATCATCCCCCATATTCCCGAAAACCATAGTCTGCACGTTTACAGCTGTACCCAAAAGTCCGGTAATATGATTTATACGACGGTATGTTGCAGCTCTTGGACTATCCCACGATTCAAAAACAGCATTCACTGCAAGCTCAAGCTGCTCGTAAGGACTATCAGGAAACATATATCCCGTGGCTTTTCTGTACACAGCCTTGTAATTATTTACCAATACTTTAAGGTCTTTAGTGGTTAATTCTGTATCATCGGCCACACCTACATCTGATTTCAGTTTTTCCATGGCATGCTCAAATTTCTCATGTGGTATGTTCATCACCACATCCCCAAACATATCTATAAACCGGCGATAGCAGTCGTAAGCAAAACGCTCATTATCTGTTTTACACGCGAGGCCTTCTACAGTGGCATCGTTTAAGCCAAGGTTCAGAACAGTATCCATCATACCCGGCATAGATACCGCCGAGCCCGACCGTACGGAAACGAGAAGCAAATTATCGGGATCGCCAAACCGGGAACCGCTTACAGACTCAAGAAAAGCAACCCCCTCTTTAATTTGAGTATTCAAGTTTTTTGGCCATGCTTTTTGATGGGTCGAATAATAATAGCAAGCCTCCGTCGAGATAGTGAATCCCGCCGGCACCGGCAACCCAATACGGCTCATTTCAGCCAAATTTGCGCCTTTACCACCTAATAATTCGCGCATACTGCGGTCACCGTCGGCAGTGCCTTTTCCAAAATTATATACGTACTTACCCTTTTTCATAATATTCCTCACCAGATTTTCTTGTTTAGTTATCAGCACGAAAGAGCTTTAGAGTAC
This sequence comes from Balneolales bacterium, assembly GCA_007125355.1. GTDB lineage: Bacteria > Bacteroidota > Rhodothermia > Balneolales > Cyclonatronaceae > SLDG01. Next base: position 15,718 of record SLDG01000217.1, read on the forward strand.
TCTGTGTTTATAGAGCTCTGTGCAATTCGTGATGTTCTTCGTGAAATGTCTGTAACAGCAGGATTTATGAACCGGGGAAAATCAAAATAAATATTAAATAGCCCGTACTCCGGCCATTTTTCCAGACGCTGTTTGTAGGATACAAAAATTTTGGATAAATAGGTATAAAACTCGTATTATAATTATAAATATTGTTCAGAAGGCAACATTGCCTTCCAAAAAATCGGATTAATATGCTGTCGGACTTTGGAAGTATCCTTCTTTTTATGATTGCCGGGGTGCTATTCGTAGCCATTGCGCTTTTTGTTTCTAAATTAGTGCGCCCGCACCGGCCCAATGCAGATAAGCTCTCGACTTATGAATGCGGGGAGGAACCCATCGGAGATGCCCGGATTCAGTTCAATAACAGGTTTTATATCATTGGCCTCATGTTCCTGATTTTTGAAGTGGAAATTCTGCTTTTATTTCCCTGGGCAATGGTTTTTCAGGATTTAGGATGGTACGCGTTTTCGGCCATGTTTGTGTTCGTGTTCCTCATTTTCATCGGTTTTATCTATGAACTGGGAAAAGGACATCTAAAATGGGATTTGCCCTCGCCCGCCGTACCGGAATATGTAGAGGGCGTTGGTGTGGTTGAGAGGGATATCCGGACTGAGGATGATGAATTTGAATCTGACGGAGGCCTTACTTTTAAATGATTAATCGGATGATATATGGGTCTGCTGGATAAAAAATATCACGACAGCAACATCATAATTGTAAACCTTGAGAGTGCCCTCAACTGGGCCAGAAAATCGTCGCTTTGGTACGAGCAATTCGGGCTTGCCTGTTGCGCTATCGAAATGATGGCTACCGCTGCATCCCGGTATGATTTCGACCGGTTTGGAATTATCCCCCGCTCTTCTCCGCGTCAAGCCGATGTAATGATTGTCGCAGGAACGGTTACCATGAAAATGGCATCCCGTATCCATAAACTTTACGAGCAGATGTCGGAACCGCGCTATGTCATCAGTATGGGTTCGTGCTCAAATTGCGGCGGCCCGTATTGGGAACACGGTTACCATGTACTAAAAGGGGTTGATAAAGTAATTCCTGTAGATGTGTACGTTCCGGGTTGTCCGCCTCGCCCCGAAGCACTTCTCGAAGGCTTCCTGAAATTACAGGAGAAAATAATGAATGAAAGCCTGGTAGAAGAAAAGCCGAAAATTGGTAACACTATCGAAAAAAAAGAAACATAACGCAAGTAGATTGCAGCCTATGGCAAAGTCAACACAGGAAATTTTTGATTATCTGAAAGCGGCATACCCCGAAGTGGATTTGGTGTTGGAATCTGCCAAACTTGGCGACCCATGGATTACAATCCCTGCTGAACACTGGAAAAAAATCGCGAAATTTTTACGGGATGATTCAGACCTGCGCTTCGACACACTAATGTGCCTGAGTGGAATCCATTATCCCGATGAAGTGTTACTTGCCATTGCCTGCCATCTGCACGCTACCGAAAAAGGCCATACTTTGGCCATAAAGGTGAAAGTGCCGGAAAGCAATCCAAACATCCCATCAGTGGAATCTATCTGGAAAACCGCAGACTGGCACGAACGGGAAGCGTACGATATGTTTGGGATTATTTTTGATGGGCATCCCGACCTGCGCCGGATTTTATGTCCTGATGACTGGGAGGGTTTCCCCCTGCGAAAAGATTACGTGCCGCAGGAAAGCTACATGGGTATTAATACCAAATATACCGAGGTGGAGGCGAGCGATGATTGAAATCGTGCAAAAAGGCAAATCGCGTCCGGAAATGGTCATCAATATGGGGCCTCAGCATCCATCAACGCACGGTGTACTTCGGCTTGAGGTAACGTTAGATGGCGAGCTTGTAACACACGTAAGGCCGCATATCGGTTATCTGCACCGTTGTTTCGAAAAATACGGCGAGTCGGTTGGGGATTACGGCATGGTAACGCCCTTCACTGACCGTATGGATTATGTCTCGGCGATGAATCAGGAACACGGCTATGTAATCGCCATGGAAAGGCTGCTTGACATCGAGGTGCCGGAACGCGTGGAGTACATCCGGGTGATTATGGCCGAGCTTCAACGAATTGCCAGCCATTTACTTGCCGTCGGTACATTCGGACTCGACCTCGGAGCATTCACTCCATTTCTATACGTATTTACCGAAAGGGAGAAAATCCTCGATATCTTCGAAAAAAGTTCCGGCGCGCGTCTGCTCTACAATTACATGTGCATAGGCGGATTAATGCGGGATGTTGATGACGATTTCAAAAAAGACACAGAGGAATTTGTACGCACATTCAGGCCAAAAATTACAGAACTACAAAACCTGCTTACCTACAATTCCATTTTCATTAAACGTACTGCACATATTGGTGTGCTGCCCCCAAAAGTGGCGTTGAATTATGCTGCCTCCGGACCGGTATTGCGAGGTTCGGGCGTAAAATGGGACCTCCGCAAAAACAACCCCTACTCCATTTACGACCGTTTCGATTTCGACATCCCCGTTGGAGAAGGTGAAGTCGGTACACTCGGCGATTGCTGGGACCGCTACATTGTGCGGGTACTTGAAATGGAAGAAAGCTGCAAAATAATTGAACAAGCTCTCGAAGCCATGCCCGACGAAGGCGATGTTCAGCAAAACGTACCAAAGCGCGTCCGTACCAAGCCGGGCGAAATTTATGCCCGAACCGAAACTCCACGCGGCGAACTCGGGTATTATATCATCAGCGACACATCCGCCAAACCCTACCGTATTAAAGCACGGGCACCGAGTTTTGTGAACCTGAGCCTGCTCCCTGCCATCTCGCGCGGAAGCCTGATGTCGGATTTGGTAGCCATAGTGGGCAGCATAGACATTGTACTTGGGGAGGTTGACCGATGACATGGCTCGAATCTTTACCATTGGCTGTTTTTGTGATGATTCCCCTTGTCATCATCCTCATTTACGCTCTGTTCGCCATTTGGATGGAGCGCAAGGTTGCGGGATTTATTCAGGACCGTCTTGGTCCGATGCGTGTCGGAGGCTGGCACGGATGGGCACAGTCGTTTGCTGATTTGCTCAAACTCATCCAAAAAGAGGATATCATTCCCGCAGAGGCAAGTAAATTCCTGTTTCGTTTCGCTCCTTTCCTCATGTTCGCGGCTTCTTATGCTGCTTTCGCCGTGATTCCATTCAGCAGCGCGTACATGGGAAGCAATATAGATATCGGTGTTTTTTACCTGCTTGCAATTACATCGCTGCTAACAATCAGTGTGATAATGGCGGGATGGGCGTCGAATAACAAATGGTCGTTGTTGGGCGCCATGCGTACGGCCGCGCAGATGGTCAGCTACGAAGTTCCAACTATAATGGCAGTACTTTCAGTGATTATTGTGGCCGGTTCGCTCAATCTTATGACCGTTACCGAAATGCAGTCGGGCAACGATACACTTGGATTCCTGCCCAATTGGCTCATTTTCCAGAACCCGTTTTTGTTGGTGGCATTCGTGATTTTCTTTATTTCCATTTTAGCTGAATCGCACAGGGTTCCGTTTGACCTTCCTGAGTCGGAATCGGAACTGGTAGCCGGATTCCAGACCGAATATTCCGGTATGCGCTGGGCTATGTTCATGCTCGCGGAATATGCCGACATGCTGTTGCTTTCATTGCTTGGCGCGGTGCTGTTTTTTGGGGGATGGAACAGTCCCTTTGGCGGATTCATGGATGGCCCGATTTGGGGATTCTTCTGGTTCATGTTCAAAGGCATGATATTGGTTTTTGTAATGATGTGGATTCGTTGGACACTCCCCCGATACCGGGTTGATCAACTCATGTATTTATGCTGGAGTATTCTTATCCCACTGTCATTCATCAATTTTGTACTGATTGCATTGTGGGAGATGCTTTTTTAAAGGATTCAGAAATACAATATGGTACATAGTTTTAAACAAGGCTGGCAGACATTAAAGAGCATCTTTACTGGGATGGGGATAACCATCCGCCATTTTTTCGGTCCTTCGGTAACATTACAGTATCCGGATGAAAGAGATGTACTACCAAAACTTGCCCGCAGCAAACTGTTTGTAAATATTGATGATTGCATTGGATGCAATCTGTGCGCCAGAGCATGCCCCGTTAACTGTATTGACATAGAAACGGTTAAAGCCGGCGCGGACGTAGATTTGGGAAAGACCTCAAATGGCAGCCAAAAACGTTTATGGATTTCCCGTTTCGTCATTGATATGGCCAAGTGTATGTACTGCGATTTATGTACATATCCGTGTCCGACCGATTGTATTTATATGGTTCAGGAATATGAATATTCTGACTTTAACCGCGATAATCTGGTCTATAAATTCAGCAACCTTACCCCGGAAAAAATTGCTGAAGTGAAAGAAACGGCAAGGATTGAAGCTGAAGAAGCTGAGAAAAAGAAAGCCGAAGAAGCCGCAGCCAAAGCTGCCAGGGCGAGTAAAGCTTCTGATTCACGGCCGTCATCTGTACCAGGTGCCGCAAGAGGTATCCCGGGATCAGCAAAAGGAATCCCCGGGAAAGCTAAAGGAATTCCGGGCGCATCAAAAGGGGTGCCGGGCAAGGCTCAAGGTATTCCCGGTGCTGCGAAAAGCATCCCTGGAAAAGCTAAAGGGATACCGGGTGCGGCGAAAGGAGTACCCGGCAAAGCAAAGAGTATCCCCGGAACAGCGAAAGGAGTACCGGGTGCCGCTAAAAGTGTCCCAACTGCGGCCAAAGGCGTACCGGGTAAAGCAAAGGGTGTTCCGGGTGCGGCGAAAGGAGTTCCCGGCAAAGCCAAAAGCGTTCCAACCGCGGCTAAGAACGTGCCAGGTAAAGCAAAGAGTATTCCCGGAACTGCAAAGGGAGTGCCCGGGAAGGCTAAAAGTGTTCCAACTTCAGCCAAAAGCGTGCCCGGGAAGGCAAAGAGTGTCCCCGGTACAGCTAAGAGCGTACCAGGAAAAGCAAAAGGGGTTCCCGGCAAAGCAAAAGGAGTTCCGGGTGGCGGAGCTGCCAAGGTTCCGGGCAAATCTACTGCAAAACAAGTACCGGGCAAAAAACCGCCAAAAGAAAATAAAGACAACAATACCGACTGATGGAATTAACAACTCTTTTATTTTACTTCTTTTCACTGCTCACTATTGGCAGTGCCATTTTCATGGTGTTCAGTAAAAACATCGTTCATGCCGCATTCGCGTTGATGTTTACCCTTCTTGGCGTAGCAGCACTTTATGTGTTGCTGTTTGCAGATTTCATCGCGGCAACCCAAATTTTGGTCTATGTCGGGGGAATTCTCATCCTCATCCTTTTCGGCGTGATGCTCACCACAAAGGGCTTCACCGACAACCTGAAAACACTGACCACAAACCTGCGTCCTGTTTCTGTTGTCATGACCCTCGTTGCGGCCGGAATGATATATGTACTGCTTACCACAACATGGCCTGTAGCAGAAATAGCAGAACCCGAAGGTACCATCACCGGGCTTGGCACACTCTTGTTGAAAGAATACATCCTGCCGTTTCAGGTAACCGGGGTACTGTTGCTCGTCGCCATTATTGGCGCGCTGCTGATGGCAACCAAAGTTAAACATCAACAATAAAAAGCGCTCAGAATCATGGAAAATGAACTTATTCAATGGCTGTCGCAACCGGGGTTAACCCACTACCTGATGATCGGGGCGTTATTGTTTTGCATCGGTATCACACTTGTCCTCACACGAAGGAACGTGATTATGATTCTAATGGGGATTGAGCTCATCCTGAATTCCGTAAACCTGAATTTTATCGCGTTCAGCCGGTTCAGTGTCATTACACTCGACGGCCACCTGACCGCTTTATTCCTGATCATACTTGCCGCCGCCGAAGCCGCAGTTGCACTCGCCATTGTCCTCAATATCTATAATCGTTTCAAAACCATAGATATCGACGAAATAAGCTTATTGAAAGGGTAATCGCGTATGGAGCAAAGCATGTTACATCTTTCCCTTCTCATTCTTTTCATCCCGCTTGCCGGGTTCCTGATTCTTGTATTCTTCGGCAAAAAACTGCCCCGACAGGGCGATTGGCTCGGAACCTCCCTCATTGGAATAACCCTGCTTATGGCGCTTTATATGCTTATAAGTAAAATTTCTTCCATGTCCACCGAGACACTCACCTATTCGGCTTCATGGGTTATTCTGAGAAATTCATCTTTTGGCGCCACGAGTATTGACCTTGGGTTTATGATAGACAATCTCACAGTTGTGATGCTTGTTGTGGTGATGCTCGTCAGTTTTCTGGTGCATCTGTTTTCTATCGGTTACATGAAGGGGGATGCCCGCTACTCCCGCTATTTTGCGTATTTGGGATTGTTCACATTTTCAATGACCGGCATCGTGCTGACCCACAACCTGTTGATGATGTATATCTTCTGGGAGTTGGTTGGCGTAAGCTCCTATCTGTTAATTGGATTCTGGTACGAGAAAAAATCAGCCACTAACGCGGCATCCAAAGCGTTTATCGTTAACCGGATTGGGGATGCGGGGATGTTTATCGGGATCATGATTCTGTTCATCCACTTCTCCACATTTACATTTGAACCGATTTTCAGCGGACTTGCCGCCGGTGACCTTCCCTTCCAAAGCACGGCTTGGTTAACGGCAGCCGGAATTCTCATTTTCTGTGGTGCAGTCGGTAAATCCGCGCAGTTCCCGCTTCATGTGTGGCTGCCCGATGCGATGGAAGGCCCGACGCCCGTGAGCGCGCTCATCCATGCGGCTACCATGGTCGCTGCCGGTGTGTATCTGATTGCACGAATGTTCCCGATGCTCACTGCCGAGGCGCTGATTGTTATCGCGTACATTGGCGCCATCACAGCTCTTATTGCAGCTACCATAGCGCTTACGCAATACGATATTAAAAAAGTACTGGCGTATTCTACCATTAGTCAGCTTGGCTTTATGGTTATGGCGCTCGGGCTTGGAGCGTTCGCCGCCGGATTCATGCACCTGGTTACCCACGCCGCTTTCAAAGCCGGCCTATTCCTCGGCGCCGGAAGTGTAATCTTTGCCATGCACAACGCCCTGCACAAGAAAAACGACCATCATACCGATGCGCAGGATATCCGGAACATGGGCGGACTCAAAAGCAGGATGCCCGTCACCTATTGGACATTCCTCATTTTTACGCTTGCCATTGCCGGTGTTCCGCTGACTTCCGGTTTCCTCAGTAAAGACGAAATTCTCGCAGGCACATTGGCATTCAGCTCGCTGAACGGACATTATCTGCTCCCAATCATCGCGTTCACGGTTGCCGGAATGACCGCTTTCTACATGTTCCGTTTGTTCATTCTCACTTTCCACGGCAATCACGCCGACGAAAGCCGGATTTCCGGTTTGATGGAATCGCCACTGACCATGACCATCCCGCTGCTGATTCTGGCAGGGCTTTCTACATTCGTTTTTTACAGTTTCAATCCGCTCGGTGCATCGGGTGGATGGTTCTTCAGCGCCATTGAGCGTCCGGCGAGCATGATTCCCGAAGCCCTGCAACCTGCAAGTGCCGAAATCTTTAATCAGGCAGTAAAAGCGCTGCACACTCCGGCGCTGATCCTGTCTGTTCTGATAGCCGGTGCCGGTATTTTTGGGGCAGTTTGGGTTTATGAATGGAAAAAGTCAAGCGCGGATGTCATCTCCCAAAATTTCGGTGCTTTATACAAGGGCGCTTTCAACAAATGGTATTTCGATGAAATGTACCAATACGTTTTTGTCGGCGGTACATTCATCCTCACAAAAATATTACGATGGTTCGATGAAAAGATTATCGACGGAATCGTAAACGGAGCGGCAACACTTTCCGAAAGATTCTCTGTTATGAACCGCTGGTTTGACGAGAATATCATTGACGGCCTGGTGAATTTCACCGCATGGTTCATGGGAATTTTAGGATTTGTACTGCGCAGACTCCAAACAGGAAAAATTCAACACTACCTGGCCTTCGTGGTTCTGGGGGTACTCGTTTTTTACTTCATATTTGTCTGATAATTCAATGTTTGTAAGAATTACTTTAATGTAGGTTTATGATATGGAACTTCAATTTTTAGGAATAGGCATACTCACCTGGATACTCTTTCTGCCGATTGCAGGCCTTATTATCATCCTGCTGATTCCGGGTGACAAATTAAAGGCTATTCGGATTACCGCAACGGCCATTACCGGCATACAGGTTATTCTTGCTGCCGTAATTTTCAGGCATTTCGACCGTGCTATTGAAGGCATAAACTCCATCGAAGGCTTTCAGTTTGTAGAAAAATACAGGTGGATTACCGTCGAAGCCGTGCCGTGGTTTGGTCGCATAGAAATCAACTACTTCCTCGGAATTGACGGCCTGAGTGTGCTTATGGTCATCCTAACCGCGTTGATAGGTTTCATTGGCGCGATTTCATCATGGACAATCAAAAAACAGGTAAAGGGATATTTCGCCCTGTACATGCTGCTTGTTACTGGTATGATGGGCGTTTTCGTAGCCCTCGACTTTTTCCTCTTTTTTATTTTTTGGGAAGTAATGCTCCTGCCCATGTATTTCCTCATTGGCATCTGGGGCGGCCCGAGAAGAGAATACGCTGCCATCAAATTTTTCCTCTACACATTTGTCGGCGGTATTTTGATGATGCTTGTGATGCTTGCACTATATTTCAGTGTGGCCGTGCCCGATCCCGAAACCGGCGAAATGTATCACACCTTCAACATCCTGCACATGATGAATCCCGCCTACTATGTCGAGGGTTCCATACTTGCCGGCGTAGATACCACATGGCGCTATGTCGCGTGGATGGCATTGTTCATAAATTTCGCCATCAAAATCCCGCTGTTCCCGTTCCACACCTGGCTGCCCGATGCCCACGTGGAAGCCCCGACCCCTATCAGTGTGATTCTGGCAGGCGTACTTTTGAAACTCGGAACCTACGGATTGTTGCGAATCAGCTTCCCGATTTTCCCGGACGCGACAATGTACTTCATGATTTTCATGGCCGTCTTAGGAATGATAAGCATTATTTACGGAGCCTTCTGTGCGCTTGCTCAGGATGATTTCAAAAAGCTGATTGCCTATTCTTCCATCAGTCACATGGGAATTGTGGTCATTGGTATTGCCGCGCTAAATACGCAGGGTATGGTCGGCGGCGTGCTGCAAATGTTCAATCACGGGATTATTACAGCCGTGCTTTTCCTGATGGTCGGCGTGGTGTACGACCGCACCGGCAAACGCGGGCTGTACGATTTTGGCGGCTTGGCGAATCAAATGCCAAAATACACCGGCATCGCCATGATAGGTTTATTCGCCGCACTTGGCCTGCCGGGATTAAATGGCTTTGTGAGTGAGCTGTTCTCTTTCCTTGGCGCATTCGAAGCTTACCGCTGGATTGCCATAGTTTCTGTCTTTGGCATCATCATAACAGCCGGTTACATTTTATGGACACTCCAACGTGTTTTCCTTGGCAACACACCGGAACACCTTACAAGCCTGAAAGACCTCACCACCCGCGAAATGGTCTGCTTCGTGCCACTGATTATTCTCATAATCCTGCTTGGTGTATATCCTGCACCCGCCATTGAGCTTATGAATACCTCGCTGAGCTATCTAACTCAAATCGTGACCGTTCCGGCGTACTAAGGTGAAAAAATATGACAGATTACAAGATAAATTTAAATAAGATCTTAATTACATGAGCGAACATGTTCTGAATAGCATCGGATTATTTGTGCCTGAAATCATTCTGGTGGCATCGCTGTGTATTATCATTGTGGCTGATCTCCTCCTGAAAAAACGCACACATGCAGGTGGATGGATCCTGCTGGCTTCTCTTGTGCTCTGCTTTTTCGCATTCAGTGCGCAATCGGGCATAAATACCTCTGCTTTTTTCGCGATGATTGCGGTTGATCCGTTTTCGGTGTTTTTTAAAGTAATTCTGGTGATTTCGGGGATTTTTATAGTGTTGTTTTCTATGCAGAATAAAGAGCTAATCCCCTATAAAAACCGCATTGGCGAATATTACATGCTTATTGCCGGCATGATGCTGGGCATGTTCCTTATGGTCAGTTCCACAAACTTGCTGATGATGTACCTCGCTTTTGAAATGACGAGTATCTGCTCGTATGTGCTTGTGGGATTCACCAAAAAATCCATTCGGTCGGCGGAGTCATCCATCAAGTACATCATTTACGGTTCGGTAAGTTCGGGGATTATGATTTACGGGATGTCGCTGATCTACGGGATGTCAGGCAGCCTGAATATTTTTGAAATCGGCGCCGCACTTTCAGGTTTGGAATCGGCGCCCATTTTTTCGATGGCCGTATTGATGATTACCGCGGGGATTGGATTTAAGATCGCGCTCGTGCCGTTCCATTTCTGGGCTCCTGATGTGTACGAAGGCGCTCCTATGGCCATCACCGCGCTTCTTGCCGTAACATCTAAAATCGCTGCCGTTGCCATGCTCATCAGGCTGTTCCGGGTTTCATTTACCGGTGTGGATGCCACAGGCATGATGGCCATCATCCCCGAAGGAATCCGCTGGGATATGATGCTTGCCGTAATGGCCGCCGCCGCCATGATTCTCGGTAATCTCGCAGCGCTTTGGCAGGATAACATCAAACGGATGCTTGCTTATTCGAGCATTGCCCATGCCGGTTATATTATTATGGGCGTAGTGGTCCTCACCGATCAGGGCATTTCGGCTGTGATGCTCTACGCGTTTATGTACCTTTTTATGAATCTCGGCACGTTTTACATGGCTATGCTGTACGCCAACAAGTTCAGCACGGAATCCATAGAAGGCTACAAGGGTATAGGCTACCGAGCGCCATTTACCGCCGTTGCACTGACCATCTTTTTGGTGTCGCTTACCGGACTACCACCAACTGCAGGATTCATAGCCAAACTGTATATCTTCGGTGCTGCCATAAACGCCGGCTGGATTTGGCTGGTACTTGTTGCCGGTGTAATGACTATCGTATCGCTGTTTTACTACATCAGGGTCGCCCGAAATATGTTTTTGTACAAACCCGAAGGTGAAACCGAACCGGTGCGTTTTGATAATTTCACAACAGCCATAGTTCTGTTACTGCTGACTCCTGTTCTTGTGCTCGGCGTTTACTTTACGCCTGTTCTTGAATTCATAAAACATTCGCTTGTCATGTTTGGAGTGCAATAATCAACCCGAATAAAATAACATTATGAAAATTGAACAAATAAAGGATTTATTCTCTCAAGGAGAAGAAAATCTCAAAGGCGCTGAAAACGAACTTTATCGTCCATCTTCAGATGTGGTTAACTATGCCGTTTGTGTGAATGGAAGGAAAGCCATCCATTATTTTATGGCTTGTTTATATCTCTATTATTGTGATGAAAACAATGATACCCCTGCAGAAGACCCGGTTATTGAAGAAATGCTGGAGTACTGCAAACAGCACAATAAAACGCTGAAAGAGATGGATTTTTCACAGCTCAACTGTATGGGTAAAGATGTTCGGAAAACCGATGATTTTTATTGTTGTAACGATGTAAAAACGGTGTCATCCTGTACAAAGCTGGCAAGCGATGTCCGCACAATTTTTGTGAATGAAGCCGGTAACGGCAATACTGATTTTTTGAACTAAAATATAAATTTGCCGTACCTTTGTGCTCTGCTTAATCTTGTTGAGTAAACACAAAATATGTTAATCGACCTTTGAATCTCAATTAAAAACTGAACAGATGTTTTCTACATCATGCCATTACGCGTTACAGGCTATGATTTTTATAGCCTTAAAATCTGACGGAAACAAAAATGTGGACCTCACAAGTATTTCCACAGAATTAGATATTCCCAAACATTTCCTTAGTAAAATCCTTCAGATGCTGGTAAAGCACCGGCTACTTAATTCAATGAAAGGCCCCACGGGCGGCTTCAGCCTGAAAACACCGGCAGATAAAATTACGCTTATCAAAGTCGTTGAAATTGTAGATGGGCTTGATGTCTTCAACCGCTGCGGAATTGGATTTAAAGAGTGCGATGACCAAAACCCGTGTCCGATTCATTTCGAATTTTGTCAGGTCAGGGAACAAATTCAGGAGGTATTCGAGTCCAAAACCCTCGAACAACTAAAACAAGACATCCTCGACGGCAAAAGCATCATAAGCCCCGATTTGACGGAGAAATTAGCGAAGTAAAAACAGACCCCTGCCTACCCCGGATTATTCACCAAAGCCTGCCCCGACTAATTCGGGGAAATTTTCTCGTTAGAAAGGCGAAGGGGGAAAATCCGCGGAAGGGTACCTGAGTACCCTGAGCATGATTTTTCAACTTCAACGCGGCTAACGTGGAAATTTCACTTCGTGGGAATCGCTTCGCCTGCCTGCCGATGCAGTCAGGCAGGCTCGGTGCGCAGCATGTCAACCACACCCAAGTTTGAGTGAATGCAGTATTTATCTATATCATCAGTATGCAATGGTTTATGCTTTAATTTACATACTTTCGTGAATAATTCGGGCTACTTCACTTCCCACGTATTTCCGCTCATGAATAAATCAGAGGTGGATTTGTAGGGGGTGTATTTTTTTGCTGCTTCTATGGCATTATAGACCTGCGCATCATAACTGACATCCTCTACCTGTCTTAAAATCCCCGTGGCGACGGGAAATTCAGGTAGCTGCATTCTTGCTAATGCCAGATGAAATGGCGAGGATTCTTCGTGCATATCATGCTTTAGAAATGCTTCATCAGGAATGGATTGCCCGAATTTTTCTTTTTTCAGTTTCATGCCATTAAGCACCAAACCGTACTCGTCATCTTTTCCGAAACGAATGGTTTCTCCGTGCGACAGCACAACCTGATTTTCGTCTTTGGTTTCTTTGGATGTAATTTGCTCGTGAATCCCATCTGTGTAAATCACACAATTCTGCAGCACTTCAATGACGGACGTCCCCTTGTGTTTATAGGCGGCGTGCATGGTTTCTTCAAGCATTTTGTAATCTTTATCAGGCACACGGGCAAAGAAAGATGCGCCGCACCCGATGGCGGCTTCACCGATATTAAATGGACGTTCATATACACCGCCGGGAGCCGTCTTGGTTTTCAAACCTTCAGGAGATGTGGGCGAAGACTGCCCTTTGGTCATCCCGTAAATTCTGTTGTTAAATATGATGATATTCAGGTCGATATTTCGGCGAACGGCGTGAATAAAGTGGTTCCCGCCGATGGCCATACAGTCGCCGTCTCCGGTGGCAACCCATACGCTCAGACCGGGATTTGCCAGTTTCACCCCCGATGCCGTTGCAATAGCACGGCCGTGAATCGAATGGATACCGTAGGTTTCCATGTAATATGTAATCCTCGACGAGCAGCCAATCCCGGAAACCAGCGTGAAGTCTTCTTTCCTGACTCCAATATCAGCAAAAACCTTCCGCATGGTGTTCAAAATCATGAAATCTCCACAACCGGGACACCAACGAACATGCTGATCGGTCATAAAATCTTTGCGATCGTACGCAACGGTATGAGGTTTAACTTCAGCCTGCATATTCTGATTCCTCCAGTGTTTCCCTGATTTTTTGTTTAATTTCGTCGACGAAGAAAGGCTGTCCCTGAATTTTGTTGTAATTCCTGATTTTCAAGCCGGGATATTGTGTCTGCAAATAGGCCGCGAACTGACCATTATTTTGTTCACAAACGAGCAGTTCATCAAACCGGCTGAATAATTCGCCTGTGTTTTCAGGAAGCGGTTTAATATAATTGAAGTGGGTGAATCCCATGGAATCGTGTCCCTCTTCAAGCAGTTCTGTAAAGGCTGTTTTAGCCGAGCCATACGTACTGCCCCAGCAAACTATAAGCAATTTGCCTGAGTCCGGGCCATAGACATTTTGTTTTGGCAGTTTCTTAGCAACGCGCGCTATTTTTTCCTCTCGCAGCTTTACCATCAGCTCGTGGTTCAGCGGCTCATAGGTTAGATTACCTGAATTTTCTTTTTTCTCGAGTCCACCGATACGATGTTCAAATCTGGCCTGACCCGGATATTTCCAGAAACGGGCTAAATACTCAGCCTCTCTTTGATAAGGCTGCCAATCTTCCGGGGCTCCTTTGTATTCCGGAATGTTGATATCAGGAAGTTCTTGCGGCGGGGTGATGCGCCACGGACTGTTTCCGCTCGACAGATAGGAATCTGTAAGAAGAATCACCGGAGTGGAATGCTCCATGGCGAGTTTGCATGCTTCGTAGGCAAATTCAAAGCAATCGTCAGGTGTGGATGCCGCAAGTACAATCAAGGGAGCTTCGCCATGGCGGCCATATAAGGCCTGAAACAAATCGGCCTGTTCGGTTTTTGTCGGTAATCCGGTAGAGGGACCCGCACGTTGCACGTTCACCATTACCAACGGAAGTTCAGCAATTACAGCCAAACCCATGGCTTCTGATTTTAGAGATGCGCCCGGCCCGGATGTGGTTGTCAGAGACAAATTCCCCGCAAAAGCCGCACCGATGGAAGCACAAACCGCGGCGATTTCATCCTCTGCCTGAAACACTACCACGCCGAGGTCTTTTCGTGCCGATAGCTCATGTAAAATTTCTGACGCCGGCGTAATGGGATAAGAACACAGCGACAACGTTTTGCCGGTTTTTTCTGCAGCCGCCAAACACCCCCAAGCTACAGCTGTATTTCCGTCGATATTTCGGTACATCCCCTTCCTAAGTCTTGCCGGGGGGATGTGCATAGAAAGCGCGTTGATTTCTGTGGATTCGGCGAAACTGTAGCCCGCTTGCAGCGCTTTGGAGTTCGCCTTGGCTATTTCCGGCTTTTTGGCGAATTTCTTTTCAAAATACGCAACTGTTGATTCGAGTGGCCTGCTGAACAGGTGATAAACCAGCCCGAGCGCAAACATATTACGGCAACGCATTATCGTTTTTGTATCCAAGCCCATGTCTTTGAGGGCTTCTTTGGTCATAAACGCAATGGGGGCTTTTATCACTCTGAAATCTGAAAGCGTATCATCTTCAAGCGGATTATTTTCATATTCTGCCTTTTTGAGATTCTTTCTGTTGAATTCATCGGCATCCACAATAATCATGGCGCCCGGCTTCAGGAATTTCAGGTTTGCGGCAAGTGCGGCCGGATTCATAGCCACCAAAAGATCGGTTTTATCCCCGGGTGTGTAAATCTCTGTTCCCCCGAATTGCACCTGATAACTTGAAACACCGCTTATCGTACCCTGTGGCGCGCGGATTTCAGCCGGGAAATCCGGGACGGTTGTTAAATCATTACCGGCCAGGCCTGAACTCTGCGAAAACAAACTGCCCGTAAGCTGCATGCCGTCGCCTGAGTCGCCTGAGAATCTGACCACCACCTTATTGACCGGCGTGGAAATTGTAGGTTCAGCCATAAAGTTGAATCAAATAGATAAGTAATAAAAAATAAGCGGAGAGGCGTTTATTTAGCCGTGCAGAAATTCACGTTTAGCAAGAAGAATTTCTTCGTCTTCGTCATGATCTGCATGTGTTATTATGCAATCATCAACCGGACAAAAAGACACACATTGTTCCTCATCGTGTTCACCCTTACAACCCGTACACTTTTCCGGCACGATGAAATAGAATTCATCTGAGAGCGCCTCTTGTGGTTCTTCGGCGTCTACTTCCCTGCCATCATATAAGGCAATTAGCCCTTCCAAAGAAGTACCTTCGGCCATAGACCATTCGGCTCCGGGTTCGTAGATTGCCTGATTAGGACATTCAGGTTCACATGCACCGCAGTTGATGCAGGTATCCGTGATAAATAGTGCCATATTCTGTAATAATTATATTTTTAGTGTTTTCTTAAAGCAAATTATATCAATTAGTTATAACCCGATATAATTTTAGACAAATTACTCTATAATTAAATTACATAAATTACCATCTCAGTACAAGAATTATGCGTTATTTTTACTGTATCTAAAGAACCGGAGGGTAAGGTTGAGGTTGAGTTAAGGTCAGTTGCGCGTTACGTTTTTCGGGTTGCGTGTGTTTCGAGGAAAAAATAATTTATTTACCCAAGATTTTAATATTAGTAGTCAGTCTGCTGCGTCCCGAGTATCGGGGAGCAGAATGCCGGATAATTGTTAATGTTTGGGGTGAGCAACGTAATCCGGCATGTAGTCGAAGTCCTGGTCGATTATGCTCCGTACACTAAATTTGTCATTTCGAGGGTAGATTATTGCCACGATTTAAGATTTCGCCATTAAGATTCTAATCATTTTCAGGCAAAGTATACCCGAGAAATCTCCCAAGTTTGCCCTTGTAAAATTGCTATAGAGGTCACCTTGGGGGATTTCTCCCACATGCATTGGGGTGGCAAGAATTGTGGTTGTAATCCAATGTCTTGCCATTGGTACGAATGTGCGTTCGAAAGGACACGATTGGGTTTTGTGCCGTTTCTATCAAATTTACCTGACAGGTAGAGACGCAAAATTTTGCGTCTCTACGGTGATTGCAGGCTTGTTCATGTTGCAAGCATTCGGGTTAAACACCCTCAGCAACCAGCATGATCAAACCACCATCACCATGTTTTGTAAAAAACAGGTGTGCTTGATTTCCCATAGATAAACCGAATTTTTTGTACAGCACATCTACCGTTTGGGGGAAGTCGCGTTTGTGAATCATTACTTTTTCGATTTGCTGTTCTTTCAGAAATTGTTTGATGATTCTCGGTTTGAAAGGTATCACTGCCGTAATCAAAAATTTCTTGCCGCAGAAATCTGGAATGAGTTTGTCTGATGTCAGATAATCAGAACCTTGATTCAGTTTATTTATCCCCAATTTTACAGCGTATTTCCTTGTAAGTCCGGCTTTGATGATGGTGGCATCCGGTTCATACAAAAATCCCATCGGCTCGATGGCCGTATCGGCGGGGGGTGATTCGTTCAGCTTTACCGAGACTTTTTCTGTTTCATTACCCTGCTTGTCTAATGCAACGGCGTGAACAGTTGGCTCCTCGTCTGCATCCGTTTCCTGAGGCTCTGAAACTGACAGCACTTCTTTGACTTCCCCATTCACCGAAATCACATAAATATCTCTTATGGCCGGAATTTCGCGCGTCAATTGCTGGATATCATACAATGGCGACACTTTCACTACCAGCAATCGCGTGCGAGTATCGAGGAGTGGATACAGCAAGCGGACATCCGGCTCGCAATCCCTCAGCCGGAAAAACCGTTTATTACTATCTCTTCTGGATGGGTCGATATAGATCAAATCAATGACGGTATTCTTTTTTTGCTTCAACCATTCTTCAGCATCTGATTCATAATGCCGGATATTATCATAACCAAGCAATTTGTGATTATGAGATGCTGTTTTGCAGACAATGCCGTCTTTTTCCACATAGATTACATTTTCAAACGCATCCGCCAGAAAAATGGAATCCATCCCGAGTCCGCCGGTAAGGTCGATGGCCGTATCCCCCTTAAAAAGCCTCTTTTTGAATGTCATTACAGCCTCTCCGGTCGATTGTTCTATCGCTTTTCGGGTATAGAGCATGCCCTCCCTGTGCAGAGTGGGGAATTTTTGGGATGCACGCTGATAGCAATCCAGCAAACGGGCAGCATCGGCAACCGGAATGGGGATTGTATCAGATTTTATCTTCATGGCAAAATCGGCCGGCGGCATAGAACTATACTCGCGCAATACCGGCAGCATATCAGAAAGAAAAGGGATAACCGAAACGGGGAAAGTGTTCATGTCTCAAGATACTTTTGCGTTTTCACGCATCATTGACAATTGCCATAAATCGGTGTTATTAAGCTTGAGTAACGGCTGTATAGCAAGCTTTCCTGTTTTGCCAATTTGGGAATCGAGATAGTTCAGTTCAGAAAACTGAGCCTCCACAAGAGGTGAAAGTGGTAGTTCTATCCCACTGTTTTTCATGATGAGGATGCCCTTTGCCTCGACAGAGAGCTCCAGATAAATTCTGAGATAGCAAATCAGATCGCCAACCACCGTGGGCGGAAAGTTGTTTTCGATGGATTTAATGTAATTCCCTATTCTGGTGTCTGTAATGTTTCCGGCCAACAGTATGCGCAGCATTTCCATATCACTATCGAGGCCGGTACCGAGCCATTCTCTTGTATTGCTTTCGCTTTTTTTGAAGATAGCAACAAAAATAGCCGGCAGCGTAAGAATAACAATCAACGCCATGGTAATGGGCGGCAGGATAAACATATTGAACAGAGCATGAATTACAATCGCTGCCATCAAGCCAGGCAGATAAACAAGCGGGAATGGCCAGTTTTTACGGTCGGCCAAATCCTTGCAAATTACAGCCGCTATAGCCGTTGCGCCGCCATGCATAATGGCGGTGCCAAATCCCCTGACGAACCAGGTTAAAATTCCTGCATCAGTCAGATAATTCATGTAATAAAAATTCTCGATGATGGCAAAACCCGCCCCCACAGCAAACCCAAGAATGGCTGCATCAACCATAAATCCCACTTTATTCACGCGTATTACATAGATGATAAAAAGTATTTTCAGGATTTCTTCTGTAACAGGTGCCACAAACCTGCTTACGTCAACAGACTCTAAATCCAATAAATTCATCAGTCCATTATTAACAAATACGGCCAAAATTGCCACAAAAAAACCCACCAATATAGCCACAGCCACATCCTTCGTTTTAACAAGCTGGAAGCTGTCCATCATATACATTACAACAAGAAATGTGATGATGGGCAAAAAAGCTATACCGGTTTCAAGGATGTTTATCATTGCATAAAATAACCCATTTTAGTAACAATAATCCAGCCACCAGACTCAGATTATCTCAAGAACCTGATCGAGCTTCGTAAACTTAAACACATCCTTCACATGATTGTTTGGATTCTTGAGCTTTATGGTGTGCCCATTTTCTTCGAGCCTTTTAAATGTTCTGGCAAGTACGCCTAAACCAATACTCGAAATATATTCAAGCTCAGAAATATCTATGACTATAGTTTCTCGTATGTGGGCGAGTTCCTGCGTAGCATATTCAGCCTGACTCGCATCAAATCTGCCTGTAAACTTCAATTCGTTTTCGCCTGCTTTTTCTATGGAAAGCATGTTTGTAAACTAAATATTCTAAGAGTTTTTATAAAAGAGAAGATATTACACTACTATGGCATATACAACTATTCAGTCGTATTCAATGTACGCTTTTTATCGGGGCAGGCTAACGATTATAACTCCGGCCAAAATTAGTATTCCGGATATGGTCATAAGTAATTGATAAGGCAAAAATAGAAATACGCCAAAGAGTGGCAATCCGGCCATCATGCCCATGAACAAGATCATCAACACCACTCCTGAGAGTAATAAAACCGGGGCTAATGCATTCAATATTTTATTTTTAGGGGGATGGGATGCAAACGGAATTAAAATTAAAGTAACACACCCAAGTAAAAACAGATGCAAAAACAACACTTTCAGGTGGTGATTGGATGTCAAATATAGAAGGAAAGGCAAAAATGCTATAATTTGAAGAACTGATTTGACAATTAAAAACAGCAATCCCTGGAAAACAAGCCACTTGTCAATTGTTTTTTTGAGTGCCGGTTTTATAAGGGGGATAACGACCATCAAGGTACCAATTGAAAACGCCACATTAAATAACCAGCCAATCCATTGCAGCTTTTCAGAAATATCCAGCACATAAAACATAGAAATCATGGAGCCCGGCAGGCTGTAAAACATGATATTGAAACCAATATTCATCCATTTATTTGAATCTGTTTTTACGTGCAGATGCTGAATGCCCACAGCGATAAGGATAAACAAAATCCAGCCGTTGGTAAGCAAATATAAATAGCTGCCCAACCAGAACTGCGCCCACTGCCCCGCCATACCCCCGGTAAATGCCAGCGCGAAGAGGCCAAATCCCGACAACATAAGCCACAGCCAGGCCGAACCTGTGAAATTCCTTACTAAAAGGGGAGCATCCTTTTTCCTGAAAAAAAGATACACAACAGCCAGCCAAACGGTTAAAAACAGGTGGATGGATGAAAATAAAATCGACCAAAATGCATAACCCTGCAAACTAAAGGCGATAAACATGCCCACATTCGCTAGGTGCAACCCGACTGCCATGGGTACAGCAATAGCAGTTGCTTTCCTTTCGGGGATGACAGTTTTGAGCGTGAAACCTGAAAAAATCAAATATACCCAACCCAGCAGCGCTGCGTGTGTATGTGTGTGAATTAAATGAGGGATGGCAAATTCAGATTGTATGGGACTATGCCACTCAAAGCGAATCCAAATTCCTACAATTAGTGACAAAACGAGCCAGATGAATGCAGGTTTATAAAACCAAACATCGACCAATGACCGTAAATCTTTTGCCTTTGATGTCATCCTGATGAAAAAAAAATACTTTTACTTTATCAAAATTGTTAACAGGCAGTCCTGTCAGGTTTTGAAGACATTTTTCTTCTAATTATGCAACTGAGACTAAAAACCTGACAGGTCTTCAAAAAATAATTATAAATAAATAACACTAAATTGTTTTAGAATAGGTGGGAGTAGTACTTTTCTGCGCAAGATATTCATCAAACACCATTGCGATATTTCTTAAAAAGTGGCGACCTTCGGGATAAATTTCAACCGAGTCGGGTGCCACTTTTAGAATACCATCATCTTCAAATGGTTGAAGTTGTTTCAGTTCATTAGCAAAGAATTCCACGGCATTGATATTCCACTTTTGGCTGACATCTTTAAAAACAAGGCTTCGGCTGCACATAATCTGCATGATAACATCCCTGCGTAAACGGTCGTCGCCGGTCAATTTTAGTCCTTTAACCCAGGCATCTCCACGGCGTTCTATGGACTGTGACCAGTCGTCAAGCCCTTTATAGTTTTGGAAGTAATAATCGCCAACCGAGCTAATACTCGACATCCCCAATCCATACAAATCCAGCCCTGACAAGGTGCTGTATCCCTGGAAATTTCGCTGAAGGGTTTTGTTTTTAAGCGATACGGCAAGTTCATCGTCGGGACGCGCAAAATGATCCATTCCGATGTGAACCATCCCAAGTTTTTCCATGTAATCTATGGCATCCTGCAATAGTTGCAGTTTTTCGTTGGGCGCAGGCAGGTCTTTATCTTCAAGCAGCTTTTGCGCGGGCTTTATCCATGGGACGTGAGCGTAGCTGTAAATAGCAAAACGGTCTGCCTGCAATGCGGCGGCGGCATCAAGCGTGTTTTTAAATCGCTCACTTGTTTGCTTCGGCAGTCCGTAAATAATATCCAGATTCACCGAGCTGATTCCCGCCTTTCGAAGCGTGTTCATTACGCCCTCGACCATCGAAAATGGCTGAATCCGATGGATTGCTTTTTGTACCTCATCGTTGACATCCTGCATGCCAATCGAAGCCCGGTTCATACCATAATCCATCATTGCCTCGAGGTGTGACTCTGTAAACGAGCGCGGATCAATTTCGACACTGTACTCGGCATTGAGGTCAATATTCAGATATTTGTGCAGCATTTTCCCGAGATGTCGGAGCTGTACAGGCGAAAGGAATGTAGGTGTACCGCCACCGTAGTGCACCTGCCGCACGTTATGCTCAGGATGCAGATTTCGGGCTAAGGTCTTGATTTCCTTTTCAAGCACCTTTAGATATTCATCGGCCTGCCCTTTGTTTTTGGTGATTACCGTGGTACAACCACAGTACCAGCACAATGAAGCACAAAAAGGTAAGTGGATGTAAATGGAGACATCACGGGGAACAACGTTTCTGTCAATGAGATAACGTTGCAAAGATTCGCGCTCAACAGGCTGGAATTCTACAGCCGTTGGATACGACGTGTATCGGGGACCCGGAACATTGTATTTTTTGATCAGTTCAGCTGACATAGTTCGATTAACAACTTATGGATGGCAAAATGCTCAATCCATTCAAATAATTATAATATTAATATACGAATAATTGAGGTAAAAATAAAAGCAAGGGGAGGAATTCAGAATGCAGAATTTGAGGAGGGGGAAGGGGAATTCAAAATGTAAAATTCAAAATTTAGAATTTTTGGGGATATGGGCGAGGCTCTGAGCACTTGTCATTTTACTGACGCTCTTTAATAACTGTCATTTCGAGGGTACACTTGGGCAACATTTGAAGTATAAACCATGAAACCCCGAAGCAAGCTACCCCAAAGCATA